>CAIYFF010000032.1 GCA_903925435.1 uncultured Planctomycetota bacterium
CTACACTAAATCAGGCAGCGAGGGAGTAGTGCGTGTTGGCACTTGGTTTTTCCGAAGGGATTTACGAGGGCCTCGGACCTCGGCACGCCACGCTGGCCGTGACAGCATCCGGTCGAAGCCGGTCGCCCCCACGTGTTGGCGCGAGGATCATCGGCCGTTGTTGGGACAACGCAAGAGTTGTTCTGCGTGGCCTGCGGATCCGCCTCGCCCCGCTGCTTGCGTGAGGTTCGCTATGCTGCGTTGCGCCGCATGGTGCGGCAGTCGAAGAATTTCCCCGCATGCGCGCGCTCCTGCTTTGCCTCAGTGCTCTGTCGTTCGGCCTCGCCGAAGCGAGCGCGCAGGACCAGAAGCCAGGTGAGCGCCGCGCGCAGGTCGCGCAGGCGATCGCGCTGTGGGCAGGCGACTACGAACGCGGCGCATTGTCGCCGCGCGGCCTGTTGCAAGAGGACCCTGCGCTGCAACCGCCCTATGCGCGCTCGGCACGGCGCGCCGAATTGTTGTCGATGCGCGATGGTGGCTCCCTGCTGCATCTCGACGCGCTGCAGAAGTTCTTGTTCTTCGCCGAGCGCGACGCAGACGAAGCGATCGGCGAGGCCGTGTTGTCGATCGCGTCCGCAGGCTTCGACAAGGGGCTCGTCGACCGCGACGCGAGCGTCGTTCGCGACCTCGGCGCGACGTCGCTGCTGCGCATGGAGAGCCAATCCGTGTGGTTCTCGCTGATGCGAACGGCTGCCGGCGGACGCTTGCTCGTGCTGAGCGCGGGCGCAGAGCCTTCTGTCGTCGATCCGGCGCGTCGCGTAGCTGCGCTGCGCTTGTTGGGGCAGAAGGGGGCTCCAGTCTTTCGCAGCACGATCGAGGGCACGCTCAGCGACGCCGACGCGCGCGTTCGCCTTGCCGCGGTCGAAGCAATCGACGCGCTGCGGCGCAGCGAGTCGATCGACGTGTTGCTGCGCGCGCTCGGATCGGAGTCGCATCCGGTGGTGTGCCAGGCGCTCGTGCGCGCGCTGCGAAAGACGCTCGAGTCGCACAAAGACACCATCCCGCAAGAGTCGCGGGAACGCGCGATCGCGACCGCGATGCGCAAGTTCTCGCGCGCGGGTTGGCGCACCGACATGGACCTCCTCGACTTCGTCGAGGCGTTCCCCGATCGCACTGCAGTGTCACCGCTGATCGACTTGCTCGAGCGACGCGGCACAGGCGATGCCGTCGCCGAGGTCGTGAACGGACAGGCGTCGCCGCGATTGCGCGCGCGCGCTTACGAGTGCTTGCGCGGACTCACGGGCGCGATCGTGCCGATCGACGACACGAAGGCTTGGCGCGCGTTCTGGGAGCAGGAGCAAGCAAACGTGCGCATCCCGGCGACGTTGCCGCACATGCGTGGAGCGGTCGGCACGAAGAGCACGTTCTTTGGCATTCCCGTCGAAGGGCGCGAGGTCGTGTTCCTGATCGACACGTCGGGAAGCATGGACGCGGAGGTGCCCGAGTCGAACGACGACGCGCGCACGGAGTCGCGCAGTCGCAGACGCGCATTGACGCGGCTTGCTGCGGCGAAGCAGCAACTGGTGTCGGCGGTGCAGGCGATGCCCGAGGCGTCGCGCTTTCGGCTCGTGACATTCGACCACGAGGTGAAGCTGTGGAGCGATCGCGCGTTGCCGCCAGGCCGCGCGGCGACGCGTTCGCTGGTGGACCTGTTGTCGCGCGTGCAAGCAAACGGCGGCACCAACGTGCACGACGCGCTCGTGGCAGCGCTGGCGCTCGACGGATTGCGCTTTGGCCAAGAGCCCGCGACGGAAATCGACGAGCTCTTCGTGCTGTCCGATGGATTGCCGACGGCTGGCGCGGTGCGGGACGAGGACGAGATCTTGGAGACCGTCCGGCAGGCCAATCGCTACCTGCGCGTGCGCATCCACGCGGTGTTCACGGGCGACGGCGCGGGCGCGAGCTTCTTGCGCCGATTGACCGAGGAGAACGACGGCTTGTTCGTGCAGCGCTAGCAGCCCGTTGAAGAACGCATGCTGCCTGCGAGCGCGCGCTACGAACGAGCCTGTTGCAGTTGCTGCCACCGCAACTCGATCGCCTTCGGATACGCCTCGCATTCAGCCGCGAACACGCGCGCAGCGAGCGAATCCGTGGTGTCCATCGGCAGCACGGGCACGCGCTGCTGCAGCACGATCGGGCCGCGGTCGTATTCGTCGGTGCAGACGTGCACGGTGCAGCCCGACTCCGCGTCCTTCGCTGCGAGCACCGCTTCGTGGACGTGGTGGCCGTGCATGCCCTTGCCGCCGTGCGCTGGCAGCAGCGATGGATGGATGTTGAGCACGCGGCCTTCGTAGCCGCGTTGGATCGGCAGCAATCGCAAGTAGCCGCAGAGCAACACAAGGTCGACGCGGGCCTTGTCGAGCATCGCCCAGATAGCCTGGTTGTCCTTGAGGCACGCGTGCTCGATGCCGGCTTCTTGCGCGCGCACGAGGCCGAGCGCTTGCGGCCGATCGGCGATCACGCACGCGATCTCCGCGTCGAGTCGGTGGGCTTGGATGCGTTCGATCAGGTTGACGAGCGTTCGCCCTCCGCCGCTCAGCAACACCCCGAGGCGAGGACGAAGGTGCGTGCGTGCTTGGTTGTCGTGCGCTGCGCTCGGCGAATGCATGCGCTTGGTTTGCCGCGCGATCGCATCGGGAGCAAGCGCGTCGTGCGCGTTCTGCGCCGCGCGTCCGCGATCAGCGCTTCGCCGTGGAAGCGATCTGCATCGCCGTGCCGTCGCCTCGCAGCGTCACTTCGAACGCCTCGCCGATCGGATTGGGCCCGTCAAACACGCGGATGCGGTAGTTGCCCGCTGGCAGTTCGCGCAGCAGCAACTTGTCGCCATCCGTCGGCAGTCGCTTGCAGAACGCGCCGCCCTCGACCTCGGGCAGCAACTGCAGCGCGACAGCGGTGGAGCCCTTGGGCGCCGCGGTCGGCAACTCGATGGACGCAGGCTTCGCCATCGGCGCCTCCGGCACTTCGCCGAGATCGACGGGTTCGTCGCCGACGTGCACGATGCACTGGCGCACGATGCGTCCGCCCGCGAGGAAGCGCGCGACGTAGACGCCCTTTGCCACGCACGGGAACTCGAACACCCCGTCTTCCTGCATGCGCTGGCCTTCGCGGCAAGCGACATCCGCGGGGCCGTCATCGGCGCGGAGCGGATCGCGCGCCGCGTCCTTTGTCGGCACCAAGAA
>CAIYFF010000033.1 GCA_903925435.1 uncultured Planctomycetota bacterium
AAGCGATCGACGAGTTGTTGCCGCGCGCGAGCATGCTCAACCGCCGCGCCGCGAGCGAGGGCGAGGAGCGCTCGCAGGTCGTCGCCGCCAACATCACGCTGGTGCTCGCGGTCGCCGCCGCAGCGGAGCCGCCGTTCCAGCCAGAGCTGATCGATGGCGTGCTCGCAGGAGCCGTGCGCCAGCAGATCCCCGCGGTGCTCGTCGTGACCAAGATCGATCGCGACAAGAAGGGCGCTTCGCAGGAGTGGATCGAGCTCTACCGCAGCATCGGCTACCGCGTGTTTGCGACCAGCGCGCAGCCGGGCAGCGAGACGACCGAAGCGTTCGACCAACTGCGCACGCTGCTGCACGACAACCGCACGGTGCTCTGCGGCTTGTCTGGCGTCGGCAAGTCGACGCTTCTCAACACCCTGATCCCTGGCCTCGCGCTGCGCATCGGTTCGCTCAACCACATCCGCCAAGGCAAGCACACGACGGCGCACACCGAACTGATTCCGCTGCCGGGCGGCGGCCACGTGCTCGACACGCCAGGAGTGCGCAGCTTCCACCAGTTCCAAATCGGCGCACAAGAATCGCAGTTCGTGTTCCCTGAGATCGCGGCGTTGCTGCCGAAGTGTGGCTATCGCAACTGCATCCACCGCGACGAGCCCGATTGCGCCGTGCTCGCGGCGCTCGACTCCGGCGCGGTGCACCGATCGCGCTACGCGTCGTATTCGACGATGCTCGACCACGCGCTGCGCAGCGAGCGACTCCATTCCAAAGTGGACTCCGACGATGACGGCAAGCGCCAGGGCGGCAAGCGACGTCGTCCGGGCTCGTGAACGCCTTCAACCAGGCACGAACACGAGGCACTTGTAGCCCCACGACAGCAGCAGCAGCGCGATGCCGGACAACGCGATCGCGGTCCGCGGCAACTGCACGTAGACGTCGAAGAACGATCGCGAACGAAGCAGGCAGAAGCCTGCCATGAAGCCGAGCACGATGCCAAAGAGCGCGAACGTCGCGCCGAACGGCTGCGTGACGAATGCGGACCAGAGGCGCCCATGCACGACGAGCGTCGCGGCCGTCGTGGCGCCACAAGTTGGGCACGGTTGCCCATAGACCTTGGGCCAATTGCACGCGGACAAGCCGAGTTGCGTGTGCGTGTCGTAGCCCTTCGGGTCGGGTTCGATCGCGAGCAGCGCGACAACGCACACGACAGTCGCTGCAAACACCAGCGCTGCGACAGCTCGATCGAGCCAAACGGGCCGCGGCCCTTCGTGCACTGGGATCGTCGAGATCACGCGCGGCGGATCATGCCGCGCAGCGTGCCGCGCACAACGGCGCGCACGCGCTTGCGTCAGCCGCGGAAGTCGTAGACGTAGGCGAGCTTGTCCTTGCGGACGATCGCGTATTCGAGCGTTCCGAGCACCTGCAGTTCCTGCGGCGCGAGGTCGAGCCCGCGCACGATCGGCGTCTGCATGATGAAGTACTTGCGGTTCGACATCGACTGCTCGTATGCGCCCGGCTCGACGTTGCCGGTGAGCTCAAACTGCACCGCGCCGGCGTAGAACGCGCGGATGCGCACTGCCTTGTTGGGCTGCGCGAGGCGACGCATCGCGTGATCGCCGGCGAAGTCGAGCAGCTCGTGCGCGCAGATCACTTCCTTCTGGTTGACCTGCACGCTCGGCGTGCGGATCACCTCGCCATTCCTCAGCGAGACCATCGTCGCGTCCTCGACGGTGAGGAAGGTCTTGGTCCAGTCCTCCAGCACGTTGGAGAGGCGCTTCGTCTTGTTCGGCAGTCGCCCCTTGATGAGGAACGCGTCGGTCAAGAACAGGTCTTCGACGATCACCGGCGCGGATGCGCCGCCGGAGTTGCGGTCATTCTGGTTCATCGTTCGGCTCGCGAGGCGAGGAGCGCGCGCGCTTCGCCGGCGAGATAGAACGACCCGCAGCACAGTCGCGGCATCGGCTGTTGGCACACTGCGTCGAGCGCGTCGGGGATCGAACGGACCACCGATGCCTTGGCGCCTTGGGCTCGCAGCCATTCCGCGATGACCTGAGGGTCCTCGCCGACGGCGCTGGTGAGCTCCGTCAGGACGAAGCTATCGGCGATCGGCAGAACAGCGCTCAAGCCCTGGCGCCAACGCTTGTCTACGGCCGAGGCAAACAGCACGACCGCCTTGCGATCGGGCCATCGGCGACGGAATTCGGCAGCAACCGCATGCATCGACTGTTCGGTGTGCGCGCCGTCGAACACAAACGGCATCCCGTCGCTGCAGCGCGCGATGTCGAATCGACAGGGCAACTGCCACGGCCGCGGCGCGGGATCGAGCTGCAGATGCGCGTCAGGATGCAGATGCAAGAACGCCGCGGCGGCAAGCGCCAACGCCTGCGGCTCGAAGCCGCGCGCATCAGGCAAGAACACGGGACGTTCACTGCCATCCTGCAGCACAAGGCGCGCGCGGTAGTCCGCGCCTTCCCAACTCGCGTCCACCAGGTGGATGTCGGTGCCGAGCACGTGCAGCTTCGCACCGCAGCTCTTGGCGTGGTTCTCGGCGACCGCGAGCGCGTCCCCTCGCGCCGCTGTGAACGCGACGCCCGATGGCCGCATGATCCACGACTTCTCGGCCGCGATCGCGGAGACGGTCGATCCGAGCACCGCCGTGTGCTCCAGCTCGACTCCGGTGAGGATCGACGCATCGACCGGGATCGCCGTCGTCGCGTCGAAGCGGCCGCCGAGCCCGACCTCGTAGATCGCGAGCTGCGTGCGCGCTGCGACGAACGCCTGCACGGCGGCAACCGTGATCGCTTCGAAGAACGTGGCTTGGATGCCAAGCTGCCCTGCGCGCGCGAGCACGAGACGCAACTGCGTCTCCATCGCGTCGACCGAGATCGGCTTGCCGTCGAGCAGGATGCGCTCCTGGATCGTCACGACGTGCGGCGACAGATAGGCGCCGGTGCGCAGGCCAGCCGCTTGGCCAAACGCGCCCAGGAACGCGCACACGGTCCCCTTCCCCTTGCTGCCACCGACCTGCACGGCCTTGCCGTGCTGCGGCACAGCGCCGATCGGCGCCAGCAGCGCTTTCGCGTTGGCGAGGTCCCACAGTCGCTTGTCGGGGCGCGACCGTTCGAAGTTCTCCAGTTGGCTCAACAGCGGAGCCAAACGTTCGGCGGCAGGATCGTGGAGCATGGGACGGCTGCGGGGGACGCGCGTCGTCGGGGAGCGAGAGGCTACGCGGATGCGACGAGAAAGTCCCGACGCGCGGGCGAACCGCCGCGGCACTCCCGATTGCAGCGGCGAGCGGCTACGGTCCCAACCCCTTTAGAGGACCGCATGCGCATTCAGACCCCGCTAGTCCTTCTCGCCATCGCAGCCACTCTCACGGCACACGCCACCGCCCAGGGCGGCCGCCGTCGCAATGCCGACCCGAGCAGCATCAAGCTGGAAACGATGACCTTCGCAGAGAAGTCGTTTTCGAGCGACGCGATCGGCGAAGACACGCAGTACGGCATCTACCTGCCGAAGGACTACGACGACGAGAAGAACAAGGACACGAAGTATCCCCTCGTCGTGTGGCTGCACGGGATGTTCGAGGACCACATGCGCTTCCACGGCCGCGGCGGCGCGCCGGTGCTCGATGCGGCGATCAAGGATGGCAAGCTGCCGCCGTGCATCTTCGTCTGCCCCAACGGCGGGCGGACCTCGATGTATGTGAACCGCAAGGACAAGAAGTACGAGGACCTCGTCACCAAGGACCTGCTGGCGCACATCAACAAGACCTATCGCGTCAGCGACGTTCGCGAGAACCGCGCGATCCTCGGCGTCAGCATGGGCGGCATGGCCGCGCTGCGCATCGCGTTCCACGAGCCGGAGTTGTTTGGCGCAGTCGGCGTGCACAGCGCGGCGATCCTGCCCGAGGATCCCAACAACCTGCCCGAACGCATGAAGGGCGCGGCGAAGCAGTTTGGCCTCGCCGAGGTGTTTGGCGACCCGATCGAGAAGGACCCGTGGGAGAAGGCCAACCCGCTGTGCATCGCGCGCACGCTGACGCAAGACGGGATGAAGGGCCTGCGCGTCTACTTCGACGCAGGCACCGACGATCGCTACGGCTTCGCGGTCGGCAACGAGGCGCTGCACAAGGCGTTCGACGAGAAGGGCATCCAGCACACGTGGCGCCTCATCGACGGCGGCGGTCACTCGTGGGGCGCTGGGTTCCAGGACCAAACGCTGCCCTACAGCTTCGCGATGGTCGGCGAGATGTTTTCGCAGGCGGCC
>CAIYFF010000034.1 GCA_903925435.1 uncultured Planctomycetota bacterium
ACGATGTTGGTGACCGACGTGAAGTCGTTGTTGCCTTCGACCAGCGGCGCGCGGCGCAGCGGGTTCTCAGGCTCGTCGATTACGGTGATGGCGGTCATTCGATCAGCCCTGGTTCTGCGAGAGTTCCGGGTTGGGGTTGCGGACGCGACCGAGGTAGGTCGTGCGCGGCTTGGTATTGAGCTCGGAGAGCAGGCCGTAGTTGAGGCTGCTTTGGCGCAGCTTCGCGACGTTGCTCGACGTGTCGATGATGTTGCCGAACGTGATGGCCTGCGTCGGGCACGCCTGCGCGCACGCCGTCGAGACCTGCACCTGGCCTGCGTTGTCGCCGACCTTCGTGCCCGAGAGCTTTGCCTCGATGCGCGCGCCGTTGATGCGCTGGACGCAGTAGGTGCACTTCTCCATCACGCCGCGTGCGCGCGGGGTGACGTCCGGATTGAACGCCATCCGCTTCGTGTCAGGCACGTCGCCGAGGTAGTTGAAGTAGTTGAAGCGGCGAACCTTGTAGGGGCAGTTGTTGGCGCAATACCGCGTGCCGATGCAGCGGTTGTAGACCATGTCATTGAGCCCATCGGGGCTGTGCATGGTTGCGGCAACGGGGCACACCGACTCGCACGGCGCGTTCTCGCACTGCATGCAAGGCACCGGCATGTTGGCGACCTGCGGATCCTCGCCGACTTCGAGAGGATCTCCCGGCTTCGACGTGAAGTAGCGGTCGGTGCGGATCCAGAACATCGAGCGGTTGTTGGCCGTCTGCGTCTTCCCGACCATCGGGATGTTGTTCTCGGCGACGCAAGCGACGACGCATGCCGAGCAACCCGTGCATGCGTTGAGGTCAATGACCATGCCCCACTGGTAGGGCGACTTGCCGGCGATGGGATCGTTTGCCTTGTCCCCGTCGAGGTAGCCGCGTTCGCTCCAGAGCGATTGCGCCAGGTCCGACTCGTTCTTACCACTGAGCTTGGCGATCTTGTCGAGCGCCGAGCGCTGCGGTGCCCAGTTCGGGTTCTGCTTGTGACCCTCCGCGGTCGTCTCGCGGACGATCTCGCGGCCAGCCATCGTGCCTTGCTCTTGGAGCGACACGATGCGGTAGTTGCCCTGGCCCTTCGCGACCGTGGCGCCTGCGAGCACCCACTGCGCAGTCGTCGAACGCAGCGCGTAGGCATTGAAGCCCGTGCCCTGCGCGACCTTCGCTTCATTCGACAGTTGGCGGCCCCAGCCGAGGTAGATCGTGACCGCGTCGTCCGCGTGGCCCGGCAGCACGAACGCTGGGATGTTCAGGTTGGCGTTGCCAGCCTTGATGCTGAGCATGTCGCCCTTGCTGACGCCAAGGCGCTGCGCCATTGCAGGGCCCATCAGCGCCGCGTTGTCCCACGAGATCTTCGTCAGTGGGTCCGGCAGCTCCTGCATCCACGAGTTGTTGGCGTAGCGACCGTCCCACATCTTGGGGCACGGACGCAGTTGCACTTCGGTGCCGGCGATCGGTTGGAACGCCTGAACCGCGGCGGTGACGCCAGCAGGTGCGAGCGTCGGGTTCTCCGCTGCGAACTTGCTGTCCGCGACGAAGCCCGTGTGCAGCGCGTTGCGCCACCACGCGTCAAAGCCATTGGCTCCGATCGCTTGGCGCCACTGCGCGCGGACCAGTTCCATGCCGCAAGCGCCATCGCGAGCCGTCAGCAGCGACTCCGCAGCCGTCTGTTGGCTCAGGATCGCGAGGAACTCAGCAGCCGAGACGCCGCCGAACAGCGGCGCAACGAGCGGTTGGCGCAGCGACACCGTGCCGTCGTGCGCGCGCATGTCGCCCCACGACTCGAGGTCGTGAGCCATCGGGAAGTGCCACTTGCACTGAGCCGCGGTCTCGTCGGCGTGCGAGCCGACATGAATCGTCGTCTCGACCTTCGCGAACAGCGAGGCGAAGTTGAGGTCCGCAGGCGCGTCGTAGCCCGGGTTGGTGCCAAGGCAAACCAACGCCTTGACCTGACCCGCTTCGATTGCCGCCGCGAGGTTCTTGATCGCCGCGACGTTGCCCTGCAGTTGCGCGGGCATCGTCGTGTAAGCGACCGTCTTGCCGACGGCGCCGAGCGTCTGGTTGATCGCGTGTGCGACAGCGTGCGCCGCAGCGGGCTGGCGCGGACCGACGACGATGGCGCAGTTGCCACCGGCGCTCTTCAGGTCCTTCGCGATCGCGCGGATCTTGTTGTTGTCGGTCTTGAAGCCCTTCAGCGCTGCGCCGAGGTCGTTGCCTTCGCCGACACCCAACTCCGATGCGAGCTGGAGCAGCGCAGCCGTGACTTCCTGCGCCTTCATCGGGAAGCGATGGTCCGCGACCGTGCCCGTCGACGAGAAGCAAGTCTCGAAGACGTAGAGGCGCGACATCGGTTCGCCGGCCTTCGGATTGCGACGGCGATCGCCCCACGTCTTTGCGTTGCGCAGGTTGTTGCCATCGACCGCGAGGAAGTCGCTGTCGAACGACGCGATGACGTTGGCCTTCGCGAAGTCGACGTGCGTCTCGTGTGCGCTGCCGAACGCGGCGGTGGAACCAGCGGCGGCATCATCGCTGTGCACCGGGCTCCACGCATGGATCTGCGCCTGCGGGAACACGGCCTTGACCTTGTCGATCATGCCGAGAAGCGTCGGCGACGTGGTCGGCTCCATCAGGATGTGGAGACCAGACCCGCCGTTGTTGCCACTCAGCTCCTTGCCCTTCGTCTCCCACTCGGCCCAGAATTTCTGGAGGCCGAGGTTGGGGTCGACCGGCTCGTGCTTGTGACCGTGCGTATCGTGCGCGTGGTCGTGCACTGGCATGCCCGGGAACTTGGCGCCGCGGCTGCGACCCGGATCGTAGATCTGGAGCAACTCGGCCTGCAGGCGCGCATCGCTGCCGCCCAGGCTGCTCGGGTGATCCGAGTTGCCTTCGATCTTGGTCGGACGACCATCGCTGCTCTTGACAAGGACGCCGATGCCGTAGCCCGAGCGCGAGATCGTCGTTGCATACAGCTGCGCAGAGCCGGGCTTGAAGCCCTCCGGCCGCTTGTTGAACGGCAGGATCTTCGTCACGGGCTTGCGGCAGCTCGTCAGGCCAGCCAGCGCCACCGAAGCGGCGACGGCGGTGAGGAACCCGCGGCGCGAAACGTCGTCCGCGACGACCTCGTCACCAGACTCCGTGACGCCTTCAGGGAACTCGCGTTCGACGAGCTGCTGGAACTCAGCCGAGTTCTCGAGCTGCTCGAGGCTGCGCCAATAGGTCACGCCGGCGGTGTCAGAACCGCCCGAGGAGATGTGGTCGCTCATCGATGGCAAGCGGAGCAGTGGGTGGGAGGATTGAGTTCGCCGCGGTTCAGGCGCTCCTTGGCCGAAGCGATCGTTGCTTCGGTGGGCTGCCAGGCCATGTCCGTCGCCTTGACGTCCTTGGGCCGCACATGCGTCTCCGGGTTGCGGTGGCATTCGAGGCACCAGCCCATGCTGAGCGGCTCGACCTGACGCACGATTTCCATCTGGTCCACGCGGCCGTGGCAGCTGGTGCAGCCGACGTTCGCGTTCACGTGGACCGCGTGGCTGAAGTAGGCGTAGTCAGGGAGCAGGTGCACCTTGATCCACGGAATCGGGAGGTTGTCGCCCGATCCATCGCCGTAGTTCTCGCGCAGCAGGGCGAGGCGCGGGCTTTCGTTCTGGACTTGCTTGTGGCAGCCCATGCACGTGTCCGCATCTGGCACCGTAGCGTGCGGGCCGTTTTCGACCTCGCGGTGGCAGTAGCGGCAATCCATGCCCAACAGACCCGCGTGCAGCTTGTGGCTGTAGAGGATCGGTTGCTCAGGCTGGTAGCCGACGTCCGTGTGCTTCGGCGAGAACCAGAACCAGACGATGAAGACGACGGCCAAGAGCTTGCCCGTCACTGCGAGAGCAGCGAAGGCAGGGATCTTGTTGGTCCACTTGGGAAACAGGGCGGTCAAGTTGGTTCCCCTCCGCGATTCGGGGAATTTGCGGTCGTTGGCATGCCGAACGACCCAGCATCGCTAACCCCTTTTGCAGCAAGGCAAGGGGAAAGCAGACCAGGTCGACGGAGGACAGGGACGGGCCCTTGGGGGGCCTTTTGGGGGCAGAGGTCGTAAAAGATCGCCCGTGCCCGGTCAATTTCAGAGTCGCAGATCGCGCGCACAACTCCTCACAACCAGTGTGAGTCTTGTGCAAAGATCAGAGCAGCGGGCGTGCGAACGACGTGATCGCCGGCAGCACGAAGAGCTGTGCACGAGGGTTGGCGTGCATGTCGGCCGGCGTCACCCACAACTGCTCTGCAGGTTCGCTCCGCAAGATCGGCAACAAGTCGAGCATGGGGATCTGCTGCTGCTTGCAGTGCTCCTCCACCAACTTGTGGAGCCCCTCGAACGGATAGAACCGACCGGGGCCAAGACCCTGCAAGAACGGCCATAAC
>CAIYFF010000035.1 GCA_903925435.1 uncultured Planctomycetota bacterium
GCCGCGCAGCGCTTCCGCCGAGAACCCGGCGAACACCACCGAGTGGATCGCGCCGATGCGCGCGCACGCGAGCATCGCGTAGGCGCACTCGGGGATCATCGGCATGTAGACACACACGCGGTCGCCCTTCTTCACGCCGTGATGCACGAGCATGTTCGCGACGCGGCAGACGTTCTCGTGCAGCTCCTGGTAGGAGATGTGGCGATACGTGCCCGGCTCGTCGCCGACCCACACGATCGCGGTCTGGTCCTTCTTCTCCGGCAGATGGCGATCGATGCAGTTGTAGGACGCGTTGAGCTTGCCATCGCAGAACCACGCGACCTCGCCCTTGTCGAAGTCCGCGCGCATCGTGCGCGAGTACGGCGCAAAGAAGTCGATCAGCTCGGACTGCCGATCCCAAAACCCTTCGCGGTCGGTGAGCGACTCTTCGTGGAGCGCCTTGTAGTCGTCCCACGAACGCACGCGCGCGGAGGACTGGATGTGCTGCTTGGGAGCGACGATGCGTTCTGCCATGGCGGGATCCTGTAGAGCCGCACACAGAACGCGCAACGGGCCGCGCAGGCAAGCCTGCTGCGGCCCGTTGCGGTCGCGCGATTGCGGCGGGTTCGATCAGCCGCGCACGAACGCGAGCAGCGTGCGCACCGCGGTGCCCGAAGCGCCCGAGCGGTAGTAGTCCTTGGCGATGCCGCCCCATGCGGTGCCCGCGATGTCGAGGTGCGCCCACGGCGTGTCGCCGGCGAAGAAGCTCAAGAACGCGGCGCCCGCGATCGTGCCACCGCCCTGGCCGCCGTTGATGTTGGCGAGGTCCGCGAACTTGGACTTCATCTGGTCCTTGTGCACGTCCCACAGCGGCAGTTGCCACAGCGGTTCGTCCGCGGCCTTGCCCGCCGCAATCAACTCGTCCGTCAACTTCTGGTCGTTGCCGAGCACGCCAGCGACCTCGTGTCCGAGCGCAACGACGACCGCGCCGGTCAGCGTGGCGAGGTCCACCATCTTGCTCGGCTTGTAGAACTTCTTCGCGTAGGCAATCGCGTCGCACAGCACGAGGCGGCCTTCCGCGTCGGTGTTGAGCACTTCGATCGTGTGCCCGTCCATTGCGCGCACGATGTCGCCTGGCTTCTGCGCCTCGGGCCCGACCATGTTCTCGGTCGCGGCGATCAATCCGATGATGCGACGGTTCTGCTTGGCTCCCTTGTGCGCGCCGTTCTTCAGCGCATGGAACAGTCCGAGCACCGCGCCTGCGCCACACATGTCGTAGCGCATCTCATCCATCTTGGCGGCCGGCTTGATGCTGATGCCGCCGCTATCGAACGTGAGGCCCTTGCCGATCACGCACACGGTCTCCTTCGCGGACGCGGGACCGTATTCCATGACGATGAACTTCGGCGGCTCGCTGCTGCCCTTCGCGACGCCCAGGAACGCGCCCATCTTGAGCTTCTCGAGCGCGGGCTTGTCGAGCACCTTCACCTTGACGCCGTTGCCAGCGAGCTTCTTCGCGGCGTTGGCGAGCACGGTCGGCGTGCACAAGTTGCCGGCCATGTTCTCGAGATCGCGCGCGAACACCGTGGCCTCCGCGCCGATCTCGCCACGAGCAAAGCCCGCAGCAAATGCCTTGTGGTCGCCGTGCAGCAACACGACGGCGCAATCCTGGCCCTTGCGCGGCTTCGGGTCATCCTTCTTCGGCGGCTGGTAGCGATAGGCGCCGAGCACGAGGCCTTCCGCAATCGCAGCGCCCGCCTCTTCGGCCGAGGCCTTGCCGAACATCGCGTCATCGACGAGCAACTCGAACGAGCGCACGCCGCGGTCTTCGGCGATCGCTTGCGCAACGGCAGCTGCGCGGCGAAGTCGTTCGGTGTCGACGTCCTTGCGCTTGCCGAGGCCCACGCAACCAAACCGCTTCGGGCCGGCGTGCGGATGGAACACGCTCGCCTTCTGCGCGTCGGTCTTCACGTCGCCGGTGCTCTTCGCTGCGTCCCAGCACGCCGACAACGGCGCTGGCAACTGCGGCGCGTCGCCTTCTGCGACGAGGACAACGGACATCTCGGTCTTGGCGGACGCGGACTGCTGCAGGCGGATCTTCATGCGGCTCGTTCGTTCAAAGGAATGGGGCGCGCTCTTCTAGCAGACCGCATGCGCATGACCAAAGACGAAGGCCGCGCGGCGCCTCGCGCATCACGGAATCAGCGCAGCGGATCGACCTTCGGCAGTTCGCCGACCCATCGTTCGCCGCCGCCGTCTCGCAGCAGCTCGCGCTTCCAGATCGGCACCTCGTGCTTCAGTCGATCCATCACGACGCGACACGCATCGAACGCGGGTCCGCGATGTTCGGCGCTGACGACGACGACCACGCATGCTTCGCCGACCGGCACCGGGCCCAGTCGATGCGCGATGCGAACGCGCGTGATCGCATGCTGCGCGAACACGTCCGCAACGATGCGCGCGGTCACTTCCTGCGCCATCTCTTCGAAGGCTTCGTATGCGAGCTGCTTCACC
>CAIYFF010000036.1 GCA_903925435.1 uncultured Planctomycetota bacterium
GCGATCCTGCTCGCGCTCGGCGAACCAACGCTCGCTTTCGACCAAGACACCGTGCTCGTGCACTACGTGGTCCAAGGCGGAGCCGATCCGCACCTGCTGACCCACGACTCGGTCTATGTGCAGGAACGCGGAGTCTGGATCCGACGCGGACTCCGGCTCGGCTACCAGGTCAACGTCCGCGACCCCATCACCGTGCACGAGTTCGATCGCAACGGGAGGCTCGTGAAATGAGGAATCCCGCATTCGTTGCGCACGCCGCAGCGATGTTGCTGCTGCTCGTGATGCCGGGCTGCGTCATCGTGCCCGCATTGAACCATCGCACCGGCTACCTCGCAGACGCCGAGCTGGAAGGTCGCAGTCGCGCGGATGTGCTGCGACAACTCGGACTGCCCGCCGCAGTCACGCTGGATGGATCGCGGATGCTGTTCGCAGCCCCTGACGCAAACTGGGTGCTGGTCGCGTGGCCATACATCTACATGGACATCGACGCACACTGGGACGCGCGCTTCGTGACGTTTGCGCCAAACGGGACGGTGCGATCCGCAACGCCGGTGCAGCAGCGCAACACCAGCCTGCAGATTCTCGTCGACGAGTTGGTCGGGATGACCTGGCCGAGATAGCGCCGCATTCACGCGAGAACGAGAGATCGCGCGGGCTTGCTACGATGCCGAGATGCGCCGTCTCTTCGCCTCCTCCATCCTCCTGTTCGCGACGCTGGCGCCGTGCCTTGCGCAGGCCGCGGCGCCAGACGCGAACCAGGTCGCCGAAATCCGCGAGCCCGCAGGATGGTCCGTGCGCGAAGTCGGCGTCGGCGTCGAGCTGCGCCAACGACGCTTCGAGAAGCTGTTCACAGGCCCGCAGTGCCTCACGACGCTGACGATCGCAGCCGACGCGAAGTCCGTGCGATTCGACGTCGAGGCGCCGGGCAAGCTCACGCGCACGAGCGCGATGGGCAAGAAGCTCGGCGCGATCGCGGCGATCAACGGCGGGTTCTTCGAGCCGGATGCGAGCCCGCGCGGGCTCTTGAAGCTCGACGGCAAGCTCGCGAACCCGGCGAACGCCAACCAAGGCAGCGTCGGTGTCGACGACAAGGGCCGCCTCGCGATCGAGAAGCGCGCCGAAGGCGATTGGCCGCAAATGCGTGAAGCGCTCGGCGCCGGCGTCGTGCTCGTCGAAGGCGGCAAGGTCGTCGACCACGGCAAGCGGCAGCGTTCCATCCGCCATCCGCGCTCCGCCATCGGCGCGAAGAAGGACGGTTCGCTCGTACTGCTCGCGATCGACGGCCGCGCCAAGGAGGCAGCGGGCACGAGCTACGAGGAGACGGCGACGATCCTGGTGGCGCTCGGTTGCGAGTTCGCGATCAACCTCGACGGCGGCGGCAGCACGACCCTGTGGACCGCAGGCCAAGGAGTCTGCAACTTCCCGTGCGACAACAAGACCTTCGACCACGCAGGCGAACGCGCCGTCGCGAACGCGCTGCTGCTGTTCGCGACTCCGGTCGTCGAGA
>CAIYFF010000037.1 GCA_903925435.1 uncultured Planctomycetota bacterium
GGACACTGGCGCGGCGTTGCGCACGCACGCGGCGCGGACCCTGCGAAGATCGACGTCGCGATGGCGCTCATCGACGCGAGCAATGGCGACATCCTGGCGCTCGCGGGCGCGCCGCACGAAATCGACAACGTGCCGGTGATCCCGTCCGCGCTTCGCTGGCGCGGCAACGGCGCGCTCGGTTCGATCGTCAAGCCGCTGTTCTTGTTGGAGCAACTGGTCGCGACGCGGATTGGCTTTCCGCATGCGAACCTCGGCGCGCTGGAGCCATGCCCGCAGAAGTGGCGCGGCAAGGACGGCCGCACCTATCGCTGCGATCATGCGCACTGGAACGACGGCACGGACCCCGTGCTCGCGCTCGCGAAGTCGTGCAACACGTTCTACTTCCAGGTCGCGGAGGCGATGGGGGAAGAAGGGCTGCGCCGCGCGTTGTGGCGGTTTGGGATGCTCGAGGCCGGCGAGGGCGGCGGCGACGGTCGCTTCCAGCCGCGCCCCGCGGAGTTGCCGGCAAACCTCGCCGCTGCGCCGATGTGGATCGCCGACACGCAAGGCCTGCCGATGCGCGGCGTCGGCTACAGCCTCGCGGCCAACCCGTTGTCGATCGCGCGCGCGTATGCGGCGCTCGCAACCGGAAGCCTGCCGACGCTGTCGCTGCGCTACGGCGAAGCGCGCGCATCGCACTCACTATCGGCGACCGCCGATGAGCTGGCGCTCGTGCGCCGCGGCTTGCGCGAATGCGTCGAGTCGGGCACGGCGCGCGAGATCGAAGGCCTCGTGCGCGAAGGCGTGAGCGGCAAGACGGGCACGGCCGAGATCCGCATCGGCGGCAAGGACGCGAACAACGCGTGGTTCGCCGGCTTCGTCGATCCGATTGCGTCGGGCACGCAGTTGGCGTTCTGCGCCGTCGTCTATGCGGTGCCCGATCGCGTGCACGGCGCGGACGCGGCGGGCCTGCTCGTTGCCGACGTCCTCGATGCGATGCGCGACGATGCGCAGATCGCGCAGCGCTACTTGCCGGCGCAGCGATCCAAGGACGGGCGATGAAGCCGCTGCGCAGCCCGTTCGCGCCGCTGAAGAACGTCGACTGGTGGGTCTACCTTGTCGCCGCGTCGCTGTGCCTCGTCTCGCTCGTGTTCCTCAAATCGTCCACGCAGGACGATCCGCGCTTCCAGGCGCAGTTCGGCAAGCAAGCGCTGTTCGCGGTCATCGGGCTCGGGGTCGGAGTGTTCTGCATGCTGCCGCACTACGTGCACGCGTTGCGGCTCTGGTGGATCGCATACGGCGGCACAGTGCTCGCGCTGCTGCTGTTGCCGGTGTTTGGGTCGATCAAGAATGGATCGCGTCGTTGGTATGACCTGCCCGGCATCTCGGTGCAGCCGAGCGAGTTCGCCAAGCTCGGCGTCGTGATCGGCCTTGCGGCGTTGCTGCGTTTTCCGCGAAGGCCCACGTTCGGCAACTCGCTGTTGGCTCCCGGCATCCTCGCGGCCATTCCTGCGGCGCTCGTCGTGATCCAGCCCGACCTCGGCAGCACGCTCGTCTTCGTGCCGATCGTGCTCGCGATGAGCTATGCGGCCGGCGCGAAGGGCCGCCA
>CAIYFF010000038.1 GCA_903925435.1 uncultured Planctomycetota bacterium
CGTCGGGATTCGTCGCGTCGTCGACGACGTGCCAGTTGGACAGCGCAAGGCCGGACGGATCGATCACGACGCCGGAGCCGAGGCTCATCGGAACGAACGTGCGCTCCTTCATCGACGCGAACGGATCGTCCTCGTCGACCTTCGTCACATCCTTGCTCACGTAGATGTTGAGCATCGCCGCCGCGTGCTGCTCGACCATGCGCGACAGCGCGGTCGCGCGCGCGTCCTTCGGCGTGGCCTTCGGCGCGGCAATGGGATCCGCCGCATTCGCGTGCTCGCCGATCTGCGTTGCGAAGGCGCGACGAACCCGCGCAATGCCGACGAACGTCGACAGGTTGGTCTCCGTCGAGACGCGGTCGCCGCGTTGCGCGAACTGCATGTCGATCGGGTCGATCGGCCCGGCGTCGCCGATGCCGAGCAGCTTGCCTTGCGCATCGACGATCGCGCCGCCGCCGTTCTGGTTGCCGAGGTTGGCATCGCTCTGGATGCGGCCGCCTTCGCGGTCGCGCTTTGCCGACACCACGCCCTTCGTCACCGCGAGCGCGCCGTAGGGATTGCCGATCGCGAGCACGTCTTCACCCACCGTGGCGTCGTCGTTCTCGTCGCATGCGATCGCCACCAGCGATGCGCCTTGTGACAGCTTGGCCTTCAGCAACGCGAGGTTGGACGGGCCATGCGTGTCGAGCACTTCGGCCTCGAACGTCTTGCCGTCGATCGTGCGGATGCGCGGCGAGCCACCCTTCACGACGTGCGCGTTGCACACGACGAGTCCGCTCTTCGACACGACGACGCCGCTGCCGAGACCGCCCACGCGCACAACGCCACCTGGATCGTCAGTCTTGGCGATTGGGAACGCGCCATCTCCGGCCCACACCGTGACGACCGAGGCCGACGCATCCTTGACCGCTTTCGCAAACGGATGCGCGTTGCCTGCGTTCTGCGCAGCGCCGCTCAGTTGCTTGGAGAACGCCTTGGTCGCAGCGCTTGCCGAGGCAACGACGCCGAAGCTCGGCTTCTTGAGGTCCTCGAGCGTCGGCTCCGAGACATCGCGTTGCACATGCTCGCTCGCGTAGAGGCCGAGCAGCGCGCCATCGGCATCGAACACCGGCGCGCCGTCGCAGCGCTCATCGTTGCGCGAGTCGCACAGCAAGATCGCCTCGCGCGCGAACTGCGCGCCGCCGATCGAGACGCCGCACGCTGCGGCGCTCGTGACGCCGGCGAACGCGAGCATCTCCTTGCCTTCAGGCCGCGACAGAACGAGCGCTGGCGAACCCGGCTGCGCTGGCGATCCAACGAGCTTCGCAGCCTGCAACGAAGCAGATGGCTTCACTCGCAGCAGCACGAATCCCGTAGCAGCATCGGTCGCCTCGACCACGGCCGGCAGGCGCGTGTTCTGCGCATCGTCGAGTTGCACGTAGATGCGCTTGTCGTCCGCGCCATCGGCTTCGCGCACGAGATGACGCCACGTCAGCACGAGTCCGTCGGCATGCACGATCACGCCGCTCGACGAGCGCACGATCGGGAACGCGCCGCGCGGGCCGTCGACTTCGACGACGATGTGCACGACGGACGCGCGCGCCTTCGCCACGAGGCCGGCTGGGCCCGCGCGTCGCGCCGGCGACGCAACCTCGTCGGGCGACGGGCGCAACAGAGTCGGGCTGGGTGTGCCTTGCGCGCACAGCGGCGCGAGCGCAGCAAGGACGGCGGCGGCGAGGATCTGGCGAACGGACGGCATCCGCGCAGGCTAGCGGAGCCCGCGCCGCGACGGCAACGTCACTTGCCCTTGCTGTCCTTGCCGTCCTTGCCCGCCTTCGGGTCCGCGCCCGCCGCGGCCTGCGCGTTCGCCTCGTTGCGCTTCTGCGCGAGCTCGATCATGCGCTTTTGGATCTTGAGGTAGTACGAGACGCGCTCGGCCATGTTCTTCATCGTCGCGGCCTCGTTCTCGTCCGAGCCCTGGAACTGCGAGCCCGCATACATCTTGCTCATGAAGTCATCGAGCGGCTTGATCGAACGCTTCACGGGCGGGTAGGTCGTCTGCACGGACTCCAGCATCTTGACGAGCGCCTTCATGTCCTTGCGGGACTTCTGGCCGCCGGTTGGCTCAAACTTGGAGAGCTGCTCAATCGCTGCGTCCGTCGCCGCGAGCGCCTTCTGCAGGTCCTTGTCCTTCGCCTCCTTGAATGACGGCTTGAGGCCAGCGCCCTCGACGAGCC
>CAIYFF010000039.1 GCA_903925435.1 uncultured Planctomycetota bacterium
AGCAGATGCGGGAGGAGCACCGAAGTGCGTTGCCACAAGTCGCGGCCTTCGCACTGCGCGAACAAAAACGCGGTGTAGGCAGCGGCCATCGACGCGGGCAGCACGTTGACCCAACGCAGCGCATCGGCGACTGCATCGAAGCCAAAGAGCCGAGCTCCGACGATGGCAGCCGTGATCGTTGAGTAGGCGATCAACACGATCGCGCCCTTGACGAGCCAGGAGCGCCAGTTTGGCCGCAGCAGCAGCGACAGGAACTTGGCGGGACGCTTCAGGTCTGCAACGAGCAGAATGGTGGTGAGCGTCGTGAACAGCAGGCCGAGGATCTCCGGCGCATAGGCGCGCGCGCCATCGGTCGATTGCATCGCGGCGACGAATGGCGCCCACATGCAGGCGCCTGCCGCAATTCCCTTGGTGACGAGGTAGGCCGAGACCTTCTCGCCCCAGTGCAGCTTGTGGTCGACGTCGAGCACCACGCGTGCGTCGGGGCGCTGGAAGCGCGGCTTGTCTGCCTCCGGCATCGGCGGCGGCGGCGAGCGCCGGTCGCTCCAGATGTAGGTGGAGGGCTCTTGAGCAGTGCCGGGCTCGAGCAGCGTGTCGTGGGCGCCGAGGTAGAACACGTTGGGGCCAGTGCCTTGGTCGGTGCGCCGCGCAGTGGCGCCAGCGACTTCGCGCTTCAGAACGCTGACCTTGCTCTGCGGGTCATGGAAGTCGCCGCTGATGATCGCCTCTTCTGGGCAGACGATCTCGCATGCGGGCTTCAAACCCATTTCGACGCGGTGCGCGCAGAAGTGGCACTTCTCGGCGCCACCCGTCTCGTCGTTGAGGTAGAGCGCGTCGTACGGGCACGCCTGCATGCACGCCTTGCAGCCGATGCACACGTCCTTGTCGAGGTCGACGATGCCATCAGGCCGTTTTTCCAACGCCTCGACGGGACAGATCGTCACGCAAGGCGCATCCGTGCACTGATTGCAGCGGAGCACGGCAAAGTGGCGGCGAACCTGCGGGAACTCGCCTACTTCCGCGTACTTGACCCAAGTGCGGAAGTCGCCGAGTGGCACGTCGTTCTCGCTCTTGCATGCGACCGTGCAGGCGTGGCAGCCGATGCAACGGCGCTGATCAATGACGAATCCGTACTGCATGGCGACTTCTCAACCCACAGGAACGGGTTGACCTCAGGCGTTCGAGAAACGTGGTGGACCCGCGGCGGGCCGCGACTCCCACCTCGGACTCAGATCACTGGTAGGGGATGCCGAAGGCGATCGATGGGATGCAGCCGATCGAAAGCCCGAGGGCGGTCAGCGCGCCGATCAGCGCAAAGCCGAGGACGGTGCCTGTGACGATGAGGGTGATCTCTTGCTTGTTGAGGAGCGGTTGCGTCATGACAGGCGGAGGAAGGTAGCGGCGCAGACTTGCGAGGGAAAGAGCGCGCCGTGGTCCAGTGGCGCTACTTGGGAGCGAACTCCAAGAGCGCGTCGAGGGTGCGCACCGCAACCGCGTGGTAGCGAGGGCGAGCTCGTTGGTAGATCGACAACGCGCGTTCGCGTCCTTGTGGGCTCTGCAGGAGCGCCTCGTAGAGCGGCTTGAGGTACTTCCTGCGGCCGACCGTCATCAAGAACGTCTCCGAGGTCGCAAACGCAGGCGCGTAGTTGGCTCGGATGCCCGCATCGAGCCATGCACAGAGGATCTCGCAGTTGCCACTCCGCGACAGGGAGAACGCGTGGTCGATGCCTTCCAGCGTCGTGGCGTCGAACGTGGGTTCGGCGAGAAACCGAAGCCACTGCTGCGTGTTCCATGCCTTGGCGTCGGCGGCAAGGAGGGGTTCTGCGCTGCGCTGCTTCTTGCACGCAGCGAGCGCTTCGTCGACTGCGAGGAAGCCCGCGGACTCTGCGGACGGCGCGTCCGCAGGCAGTCCATCGGACTCGATCCAAACGTCGAGGTCGATCGCGGCGCTGGCGGCTCGATCCACGGACAAGAGGCGCGCGTCGAGGAACGCGCGGAACTCGGCGGTGGTCACGCTCTGGAATGCGTGTTCGTCGAACCATGCGCGCAGGAACTCGTCGAATCGCGCACGGCCAAATGCGCCTTCGAGTCGCCGCAGCAGCGCTGCGCCTTTGTCGTAGGGCACCGAGGTCATGCCATCGTCGGGGTTGCGTCCCGCGAGGTCGATGTGGAGCCGTTGGTCCTCTCGCGGCATCGAGCGAAGTTCTTGCCCGAGTTGGCGCATCGACAGCGCGATCTCCATGCGCATGCGTTCTTCGCCGTAGACGTGCTCCATGATCCGTTGCTCGAGATAGACCGTGAAGCCTTCGTTGAGCCAGAAGTCACGCCATGTCGCGTTGGTGACCAGGTTGCCGGACCAACTGTGCGCAAGCTCGTGAGCGATGAGCGCCACGAGCGATTTGTCGCCAGCGAGGATCGTTGGCGTCGCAAACGTCATGCACGGGTTCTCCATGCCGCCGAACGGGAAGCTCGATGGCAAGAACAACACGTCGTAACGACCCCAGCGATACGGGCCGAAGAGCTCTTCGCAGGAGGCGACCATGCGCTCCATGTCTTCGAGTTCGCGCGCGGCGCGATCGACGACAGACGGCTCGGCCCAGACTGCGCAACGTGGGCTGATTGCGCGCTCCTCGAGTTCACCGCATGCGATCGCGATCAAGTAGCTCGGCACCGCTTGCGGCATCGCGAAGGTCCAGCCCTCGTCGTGCGATCCGCCGCGTTGCTGCGCGCTCATCAGCGGTCGCAGCCCTTTCGGGGCGCGAATGCGAGCATCCCAGGTCACGCGCACCGCAGGCGAATCCTGGAGCGGAATCCAAGTGCGGGTCAGGATCGCTTGCCCCTGGCTGAACAAGAACGGCTTCGGCCCGCTCGTTTGCGCTGGCGCAAGCCACTGCAGTGCGCCTGCGTCGGGTGCGGTCTCGTAATCGATGCGAACGCTGTCGACCGCAGGTGGCAAGTCGACGCGTAGGGAGGAGCCGATGTTTGGGTCCGGCTTCCCGATCTCGTAGGGGACTCTGTCGCCGGCCACAGTCGTGATGGCGGAGATTCGGAGGCCATCACAGTCGAGCCACAGCGGAGCGTTTTGGACATGACGCTGCAGCTTCAGCGTGCACGTTCCGCGTGCGACCTGTGCGTCGAAGTCGAACTCGAGGTCGAGCGACACGTGGCGCACTCGCACTTCGTCTGGGCGGGCGTAGCTGTGGACATCCCGCGTTGCGTCATGCGTGGTGCTCATGGCGTCATTCGGAGCGCTGCAGTTGGACGAGAGAATGCATGCGGCGAGGGCGGCCGCGTAGGACAAGGTCCTCATGGGGTAGTTCTACCGTCGTCGCCCGGTCGTCTGCGCCGTTGGGGTTCGACTTCCTGTTGGCCAGCTCCTTCAGCACGGTTGCGCACGCGGTTGGTTCTTGCTGGAGTGGATGCGTGCTGGTGCTGCGCAGTGTTCTTGGGCTTGCAACGTGCCTGTTGGCAGCCTGCGTTTCGACGTCCTTGCCCTGGACCTCGGACCTGACTTCTGCCCGCGTGCGTTCGCGGGATGATGGGCGCGATCTCGTCGTGTTCTTCGCGCTGCCTGGTCGTGAGCAGAGCGATCGCATGGAGATTGCCTTGCGCGATCCCGTGGTCCTCGCGGCGCTGCAGCGCGGCGGCTTCGAGTCGCTGCGCCTCGATGGCTTTGCACAACAGCGGCTCTACAACGATTGGATCGGTGGCGGCGAAGGGATGGGGCTCGCTGTGCTCGATCCGCGCGGTGTTGCGTACTGCGCGCGCCCGGGCCCTCTGGATCCTTTGGAGATCGCGGCGCTGCTCGACCGTTGCGCAACCGGGCGAACGAGGATCGACGCGTTGCGTGCATCGCATGCACAGAACGACCGCGACGCGCAGGCCTGTCTCGACCTCGGCTGCGCGTTGCTCGAACTCGGATGCCGCGTCGGCGCGGAGCCATTGCTGTTGCAGGCTGCGCAAGGCGGCGCGCTCGATGCGCATCATCGGCTTGCCCGTCTCTACGCGCTCGACGGCCATTGCGTTCGCGCCCGTCAGTGGCTTCGCACTGCGTTGCCTTCGCCAGCTGCGCAAGTGACGCTCGGCTACGTGGAGTTCAAGGAGCGGCAGTATCGCAAGGCGGTCGAGACGTTCGCCGCTGTGCTGCAGCAACCGGACCTGGGCGAGGATGCGCTTCGGGCGCGCCTGTACTTGGGCAAGGCCTTGCACGAATGCGGCCGCGACGACGAGGCCATCCGCATCTTCCAGGCGCTCGTGCAGGAGGCTCCTGGCACGACGTTCGGCGCTGGCGCGCAGCATTCCCTCACACATCTAAAGGACGGCAACCATGGTCACACGCACTGATTCGCTCTCTCCTCTTCTCGGTCTCGCGGCAATGCTCGCGGTTGCGCCTGCGTCGCTCGCACA
>CAIYFF010000040.1 GCA_903925435.1 uncultured Planctomycetota bacterium
CGCCGTTCGTCATCTTGATGCGGTAGCGCACCGTCGGCGCCGTCTGCACGAGGTCGATGTCCTCTTCGCGTTCGAGGCGCTGCTGGATGACTTCCATGTGCAGCAGGCCGAGGAAGCCACAGCGGAAGCCGAAGCCGAGCGCGTCGCTCGTCTCGGGCTCGAACGTGAACGAGCTGTCGTTGAGTCGCAGCTTCTCCAGCGCCTTGCGCAGGTTCTCGAACTCGCTCGGAATCGTGGGATAGAAGCCGCAGAAGACCATCGGCTTCGGTTGGCGGAAGCCGGGCAACGCATGGTTGCGCAGCCTCTCGTCCTCGTGCGTCACCGTGTCGCCGATGACGACGTCCTGCAGCTTCTTGATGTTGGCGACGATGTAACCCACCTCGCCCGCGTGCAGCTCTTCCACGGCCTGCATGTCCGGCTTGAGCTTGCCGACTTCCATGACCTCGTAGTGGGTCATCGTGCCGCACATGCGGATCATCTCGGCCTTCTTGACCGTGCCGTGGAACACGCGCACGTAGATCACGACGCCGCGGTAGTCGTTGTAGACCGCGTCGAAGATCAGCGCCTGCAGGTGGCCCTTCGGGTCGCCGGTCGGCGCCGGGATCTTGGCCACGATCGCTTCGAGCACCTTCTCGACGTTCTGGCCGGTCTTGGCCGAGACCGGGATCGCGTCCTCGGCGGGGATGCAGATTGCGTCCTCGATCTCGGTCGCGACCTGCTCGGGTCGCGCGTGCGGCAGGTCCATCTTGTTGAGGACCGGGAGCACCGTCAGCTTGGCCTGCTCCGCGAGGTGCGCGTTCACGACCGTCTGCGCCTCGACGCCTTGCGACGCGTCGACCAGCAGCAAGGCGCCTTCGCACGCCTGCAGCGACTTGAGCACCTCGTAGTTGAAGTCGACGTGCCCGGGCGTGTCGATCAGGTTGAGCTGGTAGGTCTTCCCGTCGTTGGCCTTGTAGTTCATGGCCACGGCGCGCGCCTTGATCGTGATGCCGCGCTCGCGCTCCAGCTCCATGTCGTCGAGGAGCTGCGCCTTCATCTGCCGCTTCTCGACGGTGCCGGTCAGTTCGACCAGGCGGTCGGCGAGCGTGGACTTCCCGTGGTCCACGTGGGCGATGATGCTGAAGTTGCGGATCAGGCTGGTGTCGGTCACGGCGTAGGCGGGGGAGTTTCGTCGGCGGCAGCCCGAGTTGCCATGTCGCAGGCGCGCATTGGGCCGCCGGCGCCAGGGTCGGGGGGCGAGAAGGATAGCGAGGACCCGCAGGAAGGGCAGGGTGGAGGCGGCGATGTGGTCGCTATCCTCCGGCGGGAATGCGTGCTGCTGTCGTGCTCCCGGTCGCTCTCGGCGCCTGCGCCCTTTCGCCATCGTCCGACGCGGCCTTGCGCCACGTTCTGTCGCAATCGACGCAGGCGGTGGTGGTTCGGCAGAATCAGGGGCATCCATTCGCTGCGACGGTCGAGGCGTGGCAGCGCGACGGCGACGGATGGCGGACGGCGATGCCGACGATGCGCGCCGTCGTGGGCCGCAGTGGCGTGGTCAAGGGCGCGGACAAGCGCGAAGGCGACGGCGGCACTCCGGCGGGCGTCCATCGCGTCGAGTTGGCGTTTGGCTACGAGGCGCAGCTCGCAACCGGGCTCGCATACCGGAAGGCGACGGCGGACGACTGGTGGATCGATGAGCCGAAATCGCCGTCCTACAACCGCTGGGTGACCGGCAAGCCGGACGTCTCGGCCGAGGCGATGCGGCGCGACGACGACCAATACGAAGTCGGGTGCGTGATCGAGTGGAACACGAATGCGCCCGTGCCCGGCCGCGGCAGCGCGATCTTCTTTCATGTCTGGAAGGGACCCGAGGAGTCGACGTCCGGTTGCGTCGCGGTCTGCGAGCCCGATGCGCGCGCGCTGCTCGCGTGGCTCGACCGCGGGCGCGAGCCCGTGTTCGTGATCTGCGAGCGGTGACCGCTCGGACTTCCGCGTTGCCGCAGCTGCGTTGCGCGTCCATCCTGCGCGACCCATGAGCGAGCGACAGATCCTGCTGGCGATCGGCACGCGGCCCGAAGCGATCAAGCTCGCGCCGGTCGCGCTCGCGCTGCAACAGGAGCCGTGGGCGCGCGTTCGCGTGCTGTCGACGTCGCAGCATCGCCATCTCGTGGAGCCCGCGCTTTTGGCATTCGGCGTCGGCGTGGACCGCGAGCTCGACGTGATGCGAACGGGGCAGTCGCTGTCGCACTTGTGCGCGCGCTTGCTCACTGCGACCGATCCGGTGCTCGTGCAAGAACGGCCTGACCTCGTGCTCGTGCAGGGCGACACGACGACTGCGTTTGCGACGGCGTTGGCCTGCGCGTTTCACAAGACTCCGGTGGCGCACGTCGAGGCCGGGTTGCGCAGCGGCGATCGCGACCAGCCCTTCCCCGAAGAGCACAATCGCCAACTGATCGCGCGGTTGGCCTCGCTGCACTTCTCGCCGACGGAGGGTGCGCGCGCCAATCTGCTGCGTGAAGGCATCGATGCGGGCAGCGTGCATGTGGTCGGCAACACCGCGATCGACGCGCTGCGCATTGCGGACGGCATCGCGAGCGCCTCCGCCTTTGCGCCAAATGGTGGCCAAAGGCTCGTCGTCGTCACGGCGCATCGTCGCGAGCACTTCGGCCTGCGGCTGCGTGCGGTGTGTCGCGCAGTGCGGCGCATCGCCGAGCGCGGAGATGTCGAGATTCTGTTTCCGTTGCACCTCAATCCACAAGCGCGCGATGCAGCGATGCAGGAACTGGGCGGTTGCCCCGCGGTGCGTTTGTGCGAGCCGCTCGCGCATCCCGAGATGGTCGCGGCCATGCGCGCATGCGCGTTCGTGATGACGGACAGCGGCGGCCTGCAAGAAGAGGCTCCTGCGCTCGGCAAGCCCGTTTTGGTGCTGCGCGACGTGACCGAACGGCCAGAAGGCGTCGCGTGCGGCGCGGCGCAGATCGTCGGCACCGACGAGGAGCGCATCGTCGCTGCCGCGACTCGGTTGCTCGACAATGCGAGCGCATATGCGGCGATGGCGCAGCCGCGCTTTCCGTATGGCGAAGGCGACGCGGCGCGGCGCATTGTGGATGTGCTGCGGCTTCGGTTTGCCGCGCGCTGACATCGCGCGAGCGCCGCGGGTTGTCGCTCGCTATCGTGCTGCGCTTCGTGCGCGAACATCCGTTGCTCCAGAGACTCGGCGCCGCCGTGCGCTCGCTGCGCAAGCAGCGCGCATGGAGTCGGCGCGAACTGTCCGAGCGAACGGGCATGAGCGAGCGCTTCTTGGCTGACGTCGAACAGGGCGAGGCCAATCCGTCGTTGCTGAAGTTGCTCGCGCTCGCAGAAGCGTTCGAGATGCAGCTCGTGGACCTGATCGAGGGCGCGATCGGCGAACTCGTTTCCGGCGATGCGCAGCCGCGTGCGCGGCACGTTGCGCTGCTGGGCCTTCGCGGCGCGGGGAAGAGCACGGTTGGCCCGAGGCTCGCGCAGCGCCTCGGCAGGCCGTTCATCGAACTCGATGTGCGCATCGAGGCGGCGACGGGACTGCGGTTGTCCGAGCTCTTCGTGATGCACGGAGAGTCCTACTATCGACAGGCCGAGCGCGCGGCGCTGGAGCAACTGCTCGCGAGCGACGAGCCGTGCGTGCTCGCAGTCGGCGGCGGCGTCGTGACCGAGCCTGCGTCGCTGGCGGCGTTGCGCGCGCGGACGACGACGGTGTGGTTGCGCGCCGAGCCGAAGGATCACTGGCAGCGCGTGCTGCAACAGGGCGACACGCGGCCGATGGCTGACAACGAGCGCGCGTTCGCGGACCTGCGCCGCATCCTTGCGGAGCGCGAGCCGTACTACCGGCTTGCGGACCTCGAGATCGACACCTCCGGACGCAGCGTGGACGAAGTCGTCGATCTCGTCGCGGATGGGTTGCGCGCTCGGGACGCGGCGTTCGCGGACTGATTGCGGCAGGGCTCTCGCAGGAGCTTGGATCCACGGCGACGCTTTCTGCGAACGGCGAAGCTCCCCGCCACCGCTACCGTGATCCAGTGACCAATTCGCGCGTTCCCGAGATTCGCATCCAGCAGCTGAACGACCTGCCCGTGCGCAGCGACAGCGACTACGTCCTCTACTGGATGACGGCGCAGCGGCGGCGGCGCGCCAACTTCGGCCTGCAGCGCGCGGTCGAGTGGTGCCAGCAACTCGGCAAGCCGTTGTTGGTGCTCGAAGCGCTGCGTTGCGACTACCAGTGGGCGAGCGATCGACTGCACGCATTCGTGCTGCAGGGCATGAAGGACAACCAGAAGGACTTCGCCGAAGCAGGCGTCGCCTACCTGCCGTACGTCGAGCCCAAGAAGGGCGCTGGCCGCGGCCTCTTGGCGGCGCTCGCCGAACGCGCTGCGGTCGTCGTTGCTGACGAGTATCCGTGCTTCTTCTTGCCGCGCATGGTCGCGGCGGCCGCCGCCAAGTCGACGACGCGCTTCGAGCAAGTCGACGCCAACGGGCTGTTGCCGTTGCGCGCGGCGGACAAGGTGTTTGGCCGCGCGGTGGACTTCCGCCGCTTCTTGCAGCGAACGCTCGCACCGCACCTGCAGCAGTTCCCGATCGGCGATCCGCTGCGTCCCGATGTGTGCAAGGGCGCGCGCATTCCCGCTGCGATCGCGGCGAAGTGGCCGGCGGCGAGCGACGAGTTGCTCGCGTGCGAGAGCAAGGCGCTGTCGAAGTTGCCGATCGACCATGACGTGGAGCCGGTCGCGTGCATGCACGGCGGTCCTGTCGCGGGTGGCGAACGGCTGCGCGCGTTCCTCGCCGACAAGCTCGCGCGCTACGGCGATCGCAGCCATCCGGCGGCGGACTCGGCGAGCGGACTGTCGGCCTATCTGCACTTCGGCCATGTCGGCGTGCACCAGGTCTTCGCAGGCGTCGCGAAGAAGGAAGAGTGGTCGACCGCCAAGATGCGCGAGAAGGTCGATGGCGCGCGCGGTTGGTATGGAATGAGCGAAGTGGCGGACGGGTTCCTCGACGAGCTCGTCACGTGGCGCGAACTGGGCTTCAACATGGACTGGCAGCGCGCCAACTATGCAGAGTTCGAGTCGCTGCCCGATTGGGCCAAGGCGACGATGGGCAAGCACGCGACGGATGCGCGCGAGCAGACCTACACGCTGGCGGAGTTCGCGACCGCGAGCACCCACGACCCGCTCTGGAACGCTGCGCAACGCCAACTCGTCCGCGAAGGGACGATCCAGAACTACCTGCGCATGTTGTGGGGCAAGAAGGTGCTGCAGTGGTCGCGCACGCATGAAGAAGCGTGGGCGATCCTCGTCGAGCTCAACAACCGCTACGCGCTGGTTGGCCGCGACCCCAACTCGTACTCGGGCATCGGCTGGGTGTTCGGGCGCTACGACCGACCCTGGGTGCCGGAGCGGCCTGTGTATGGCGTGCTGCGCTACATGGCGTCCGGCAACACGGTGAAGAAGCTCGACATGGGCGACTACGTGGAGCGGTTCTCGAAGTAGCGAGGCCGCATCGCCGGTGGCAACGGCGTTGCGCGACTGGTGCTTGCGAGAAGGCGTCACGGCGCGCGGTGGCTTGTAGACTTCCGCGCCCCGGGTCTGGCCGTTTGCGGCTTCCCGCATTCGATGATTTTCTCCGAGCCGCGCTTCCTCGTCTTCTTCCTCGTGGTGTTCGCAGTGCATTGGGCGCTGCAGAGCAACGCGCTGCGAAAGCATTGGCTGCTCGCCGCGAGCCTCTTCTTCTACGGCTGCTGGGACTGGCGATTCCTGTTCCTGATCGCGGGCGCCGCGACGACGGACTGGTTTGTGTCGCTGCGCATCGAGAACGCGCGCGCAGCCGGCAAGAAGACGAAGTCGTGGCTGCTCGTCAGCCTCATCTACAACCTCGGCACGCTCGGCTTCTTCAAGTACTTCAACTTCTTCGTCGACTCAGCGGTCGTCCTGTTCGAGTGGCTCGGGTTGCCGGTGAGCCGCGTCACGTTGGAGATCACGCTGCCTGCGGGCATCAGCTTCTTCACGTTCCAGACGATGAGCTACACGATCGACGTGTACCGCGGGGAGCTGAAGGCGGTCCGCGGCTACCTCGACTTCCTGCTCTACGTCACGTTCTTCCCGCAGCTCGTTGCCGGCCCGATTGTGCGCGCGTCGACGTTCTTGCCGCAGCTGGACGTGAAGCGGAAGTTCGAGGACGTCGATGTGCACCTGGCACTCGGGCAGTTCTTGTCCGGGTTCATCAAGAAGTCGGTCGTCGCCGACATGATCGCGCGCCCTGCGGACGAAGTGTTTGCGGCGCCGCAGGACTACTCGGCGGGCTCGATAGCGATCGCAGTGTTCTGCTACTCGATCCAGATCTACTGCGACTTCTCCGGCTACAGCGACATGGCGATCGGCGCTGCGCGGCTCTTGGGCTACGAGCTGTGTCGCAACTTCAACTTCCCGTATCTCGCGACCAGCATCACGGACTTCTGGCGTCGCTGGCACATGAGCCTGTCGACGTGGCTGCGCGACTACCTCTACATCTCGCTCGGCGGCAACCGAGGCTCGCGCTGGTTCACGCATCGCAACCTGATGCTGACGATGCTGCTCGGCGGGTTGTGGCATGGCGCCGGATGGAACTTCGTGATCTGGGGCGCGATCCACGGCATTGCGCTCGTCGTGCACAAGGAGTGGATCCGCGTCGTCGGCGCAGGCCGCATGCCGTTCTTCTCGCGGCTGGTCACGCTCTACACGGTGATGCTCGCTTGGATCTTCTTCCGTGCTCGCACGTTTGGCGACGCGTGGACGATGGCAAAGGCGTGGGTCGTGCTGGAGTCGCCCGGCGCGAAGGAAGTGACGCTTTGGTCTTGGTCGGCTGAGCACGTGATGTGGGAGCGCTTTGCGATCCTGCTCGTGCCGCTGCTCGTTCTGCACGTGCTGACGAACCTCAACACGCACCTGTGGTTGCGTCGCGTGCTGCCTTCGCCGCTGGTGACTCTGTTGCTCGGTTGCGTGTCGGCCATGGCGCTTGCCTTCATGCCGCTCGAAGCGCGGCCGTTCATCTACTTCCAGTTCTGAGGATGCATGCGATGAAGAGCTGGGTCTTGCATCTCTCGCTGTTCCTTGCAGGCATGGCGTTCATCGTCGTCAACCTGCACGACGTCGAGCCGTTGCCGTTCTGGAGCTGGTCGCGCAACAAGGTCAACTGGGTCGCGGAGCACGGCGAGGAATACGACACGCTGTTCTTCGGCTCGAGCCGCATGCACTACGGCCTCAAGCCGGATGTGTTCGACGCGCGCATGGCCGAGTTGGGCACGCCGACCAAGTCGTTCAACTTCGCATTGTCGGGCATGCGCATGCACGACGTGGCGCACATGCTTGATTGGGTCGTCGCGCACAAGCCTCAGAGCCTGAAGCGCGCGGTGATCGAGCTGCACTCGTTCGAGCAGAACATCCGCGGCCACCAGTGGTTCTCCGACCAGGATCTGGAGATGCACTCCTCAGACGTGTTCTGGATGCGCATGCAGTCGGTAGTGCTGAGCAACACGCCGGCGGTCGACAAGGCAAAGCAGGCGCAATACGTGCTCATGCACAGCGCGAGCAACGCGCTGCGGCTTGGCCAGGGCAGCCGCATCACGCAGGACTGGATCGCGCGGGCTCATGGCGAACGATTGCCCAAGGCCTACGACGTCGAAGACCGCGGCTGGCAGAGCGTCGCCAGCGTGCAGTTGCCGCACATGGTCCAGGCGCACGAGGACTTCCCTTCGCAGCGGGAACACTTCGAGCGACAACTCAGCTGGAAGGCTGGCAAGGCGCCGATCCCAGCGCTGAACGGCGGCTTCAATGCCGAAGCGATCCGTAAGCAGGCGTCGATGCTGCGCGCGGTCGGCATCGAGCCGATCTACGTCGTGATGCCGACCTACTCGACCGACTTCTTTGGCCGCGACGGCGTGGCGGAAGTGGCGAAGGAAGTGCGCGTGCTCGAACTCGACGATCCAGCGCCCAACCGGCCACTCTATGACTGGGCGGGTTACTACGACGCGTCGCACCTGGGAGCTGAAGGCGCCGCCGTCTTCTCGCGCTACCTCGCGGATCGCATCGTCGAATGTGGCTCTCTGCAATTCGGCGCTGCGACTTCGCCGCACTACGCGCCTTTGGCGCCGCCGGCGCTCGCAGCCGCGTGGTCGGTGGATGGCCAGCAGTTGCAACTGTCCGCAGACGGGTTGCCCTTCGTCGGCGATGTCGTCGTGCAGTTCGGCGACGCGGGCGCGCAAGCGGTTGATGGCGGCCTCGAGCTCGCGGTTGCGCAGCCGCCGAAGGCTGTGATCCCGCTCGTGCGCGAACTGCTCTACCGCGCCACGGCAACCGTGCCCGTGGCGAATGTGCCCGCGGGCGAAGCGATCACGCTGCAGCTCGTGACGATGTTCGAGGGCAAGGTTGTCGCGGTCTCCGCGCCGATGAAGCTCGCGCCGCGTTGAGGTTGCGGAGCCGACGCGACTCGCCGAAGCTCCGCGCGATGCCCGACCAGAATCGCGAAGTCGCGCCCGGTCCCGACGGGACTTGGTTCCGCACCAAGACACAGCTGCTGCGCATGCCGCAGGGCTGGGAGCTGCTGCCGCCAGGCGACGCGGCATTGACGCGCCGCGTCAAGGAAGCGGGGCCGAGTTGGGTCGTCAGCGAGAAGCGCGGCAACAAGGTGTTTTCGCGCGGGGTCTGCGCGCCGAAGGACCGCATCGAGCGCATTCGCCAAGAGCTGGCCGTCGAGCGATCGGATCCGAGTTACGCAAAGAAGCTGGAGCAAGGCCGCAAGCGGCGCGCAGTGCAACAAGTCGAATACGTCGGCGAGTTCTCGTCGGCGGTGCGCACGTTCCTCGCGTTTGCGCCTTCTCATTCAGACCTGTGCCAACGCCTCGCCGAAGCGATCGCCGCGCACGCGACGCCGGTCGGCAGCGGCACTGTGGCGCGCACGCAGCGCATTCCGGTCGAGGAGCGCGCCGAGGCCGCGACCATCGCGTGGTTGCGCCACCAGACGACGGGCTACGACGACATGCAGATCGCGCGCGTCAAAGGCCTGCGCCGTGAAGTGCGACGCGAGTTGGCGCAGCGATCGCGCGATCTGCTCGCGCGCTATCGGCGTGGCGACGCGGTCGATGCAGCCATGTGTCCGTTGCGGCGCGCGCTCGATCGCGGCGCGGCGAGCGGCGCCTGATCGGCGCGCGCTCCGATCACCGCGAGCTGACGTCGACGCGCGGCGCCACGCGTTCCTTGTCGTCGTCGAGTTCGAAGAACGACACGTCGTCTGCGCCCGCGGACGATGCCACGAGGCTGGTCGGGAACTGCTCTCGCATGTTGCGCAGTTCGCGCACGTTGCCGTTGAAGAACCGCCGCGCCGCCGCGATGCGGTCTTCGGTTAGCGCGAGCTCTTGTTGCAAGGCGAGGAAGTTGGCGTCGCTCTTCAGTTGCGGATAGCCCTCGGCGACGACGAACACGGAGCGAAGGCCAACGAGCAGCGCGTTCTCGTCCTTCGCATGGCTCGCAGCGCTGCTGTGGTTCTGCATCGCCTGGTTGCGCAGCGACACGACGCGCTCGAGGACGTCGCGTTCGTGCTTGGCGTATCCCTTCACGGTCTCGACGAGGTTGGGGATCAGCTCGTAGCGGCGCTTCAGTTCGACGTCGACGTCGGCCCAGCTCTCATTGACCGCGTGCTTGAGTCGCACGAATCGGTTGTGCACCGCGATCCACCAGATCACGGGGATTGCGATGGCGGCTACGACGATCAGGAGTGCGGGTTCCATCACTTGGC
>CAIYFF010000041.1 GCA_903925435.1 uncultured Planctomycetota bacterium
CGGCGCGGCGAACGTGAGTTGCGGCGCGTCTTCTGCGCGCGAACCATCGGGCATCACGACCTTGATCGAGTCCTGGCGCGGGATCCAGATGCGACCGTCTGTGAGCGCGGGCCGCGGGAACTCGTCTTGGTCGTCGAACAGCGGGTCGCGCGCGCTGATCTGTCGGATCGGAGCGGGGCGTTCGAGCGGAGCGCTGGGCCGCGCCTTCACTGCGACAACGCCAGCGCCGGAGAACACGAACTCGTCGCCGAGCGCGCCGCACAGCCAGCGCACGTCGTTGTTGCCGTTTGCCTTCGCTTCGTGCGCGATGCGCCACAGCAATTCGCCCGTGAGCGCGTCGATGCCGAGCGCGAACTCCGAGTCGAGCGGCGTGAACGCGATGACCCCGGACGACGCCGACGGCGGGCTGTTGTGGAAGAACACCGGCCGCGGGTCCTGCCCTTGGATCTGGGTCGGCGGCATCGGGACCACGTCGTAGGACGTGATCCACCGAATGCGCCCTGTGTCGCGTTCGAGCGCGTAGCAGACGCCGAGGTTCGACGCGCCGAACAGGAGGCCATCGCGCTCGCACAGCGGCGACGCGGCGAACTCCTGGCTCGCGTTGCCGAACATGTTGACCTCTTGCTGGCTGCTGCACACAAGGCGGCGCCAGCGCGGTTGGCCGGTGCGGACGTCGTAGGCGCCGACGTAGAACGCAATCGCGCCGGAGCGGTCGTGCACGGGCGCATACACCGTGTCCCCGAGCACCAGCGGCGCGCCGCACGTCGCATGGCTGCGATAGCGTTGCTCGATGGGGCCACCGAGCGAGTCGAAGTGCGACCACAGCAACTTGCCGGTCGCGCGATGGAACGCGAACAGTCGGCGTTCCGGGATGCGCTTCATGATCGTGAACGCGCCCTGGTAACGCACCGACGTGGTCTGGTCGGGCACTTGCAGCGATGCGACGACCACGTCGTCACCGACCGCCGCGGACAGCGGCAGGTTGGGGTTGACGGAGTTCGCGTATTCGCGGAGGCCGCGCCCATCGCTTGTCTCGCGCAGCGGCGATTGCGACGCCCATACCAGTTGGCCGCGCAGCGGGTCGAACGCGAGCAGCTCCATCCCCGTGTTGACGTAGATCGCATCGAGCCCGCCGGTCGCGTGCATCGCGAAGCTCGCGCCGCTGCCGTAGTCGAAGTTGGTCGCTTGCACCGAGTCGGCGAACGTCGACTTCGGGCGGCCCGCTGGCTCGGCCATCAGCCGTGCGCCATCGCCGCCGCCGCCGATGCCGTTCCAATCGGCCGCGTCTTGCGACGTGGGCAGCGCGCGCAACGCCGCTTGCTCCGCTTCCGACAAGCCCGTGCGATTGCGCAGCGAGCCGGAGCGCGCGAGCGCCTCGGCGCAGGACAGACGCGAGAATGCGGCGCGTTCGTCATCGCTGCCGAATGCGGACGCTTCGACCGCGTGCGAGAAGTGCACCGCCGCGTCGTGGCCATCGCCGCGTTCGAGAGCGAGGTCGCCGAGGCGCAGTCGCGCCGCCATGCCTTGCTTGGACGCGGGGAATCGGTCCGCCAGCATGCGCAGTTGCTCTGCGCGCAAGATGGCGAGGTCCTTGTCGCGCAGCGCGCCGGCCTCGCGCCGCATGAGGTCCTCGTATGCGGCCTTCGCGGCGGGTGGCAGGTTGGCCATCTCCATCACGAGCGCCGAGCGCAAGCCGAGGAATCGGTTGGGGCCGATCGCGACGGTGCCGCCGTTCTCGGATTGCAGGACACGGTGCAGTCGTTCGACCGCGGCCTGGTGCGAGCCCTGAGTCAGTTCTTCGCGCGCCTGCTCCCATTCGTGCACGCTGTCCTGCGATCGCGTGAGGCTGAACAGGCTGTCGTCCTGCGTCGTCACGAACTCCTGCGGCGTCGGCATGACGCGGCGGGTCTGCGCGAGAACGCTCGGCAGCGCGGTCGACAGCAACAGGGGCAGCAGCAGCGTGCGGGGTCGGTTCACGGGCGGGATCCGAGGACGAAACGGCGCGCAGGATGCTCCGTGAGCCGTGGGCTCCGGAGCACGCATTCATCGGCACGAACGCTACCCATACCCCCGCGCCAGGCCGTGGTTTCTCGCCTTGCGGCGGGGTGGTGGGGAATCATGTGGTGTTCTTCGACAGCGAGGCGCCGCTCGGACTCAGACCAGTCGCGCGCGTTTGCGCAGGATCCACTCCGCCCCGAGCAGCAGGAGCAGGACCAGCAGCGAGGTCATCCGGTCCCAGGCAGGCTTGGTGCGCGTCTCTTCACGGCTCTGGTAGGCCTTGCGCTCCTTGAAGTCCTGCGCGAGCGATTCGGCGTCGGCCAAGAACACGGAACGGGCGCGGCCGTCCTTCTCGGACGACGCCTGCGCGATCTTTTGCAGCGTTGCGGCGTCCTGGCTGCTGTCCGCGAGCTCGCGGTCGGGCAGCCGCACGAGCACGTCTTCGCGCGCTTGCACCGCGTCGGCCGGGTTCTGGTTTTGGAACACGAGGAAACTGAATGCGCCGGGGTCGTTCATCGTGAACGTCGCCTGGTAGGTCCCAGGCTCACCGGGCACGCTGCGCAGCGATCGGCGTTCGACTTGGCCCTTCTGGTCGCGCAGGAAGATCGGCTGCTCTTGTTCTGCGGTCGGCTGCAGTTCGGTGTCTTGCGCGCGCAGTTGCACGCGGACCGAATCGCCGGTCTCGAGCACGATCTTGTCGACGGTCAGCTCCAGCAGGTCGTTGCGGCGCTGCAGGCGGCCCTGCGCCAGGTGACGCACGACGTTGCGCCAGAACGCGTCCTGGTAGAGCTCGCCGTATGGGTAGCGCCAGATCCACGTCTCGTCGGTCGCGATGAAAAACGTGTTGCCGCGCGGGTGCGGCGAGACGACGGCGAGCGGGCGCTTGCCGTAGCGGCTCTCGTCGATCGGATGCCGCATCAGCACCGTGGCGCCGGGCTTGCTGCGCAGCGTCGGGTAGTAGACGCGGAAGCCGGGCAGGCCCTCTTCCCACAGCTTGCGGTTGAGCGCCGGATCGCGCTGCAGCATCAGGATCTCGTGCGGCTGCAGCGGGTTCTCGAGCCGCGCGCGGAACGGGCTGCTGCTGTCGGGCTTGTTCCGCGGGTTGCTGAGCCACACCGGGTCCTCGAGCACGACCGGCAGCAGGTCCTGCAGCGGCGTGTTGCGGTAGCGCTCGGGCATCGCTTGCGGGCCGTAGAGGAAGCCGACGCCGCCGCCGAACTCGCAAAAGCGCACGAGCATCTCGAGCCAACTGCGCACGCCTTCCTCGGTGGGGGCGATGCGCTCTGGCGCGAGATCGCCGATCAGCACGACGTGGTACTGCAGCAGCTCCTTCTCGGTGCGCGGGATGTCCTTCAGCGGCGGCAGTTCGTCGCTGTGCTCTTGCACGAACTTCGGGCTCGCGTCGAACAGCACCGCCTGCATCTGGATCGACGGGTCGACGCGCTGCAGCGCGTTGTGCACGTAGCGGTATTCCCAGCGCGGCAGGTCTTCGAGGTAGAGCACGCGGATTCGTTCGTCGTTGACGCGCAGGAAGCGCGTGTCGGCGTTGTCGTCCGACTGGCTCTCCTCTGGCATCGCGGCGAGCGAGAAGCGCAGCGTCCAATCGCCTGCCTCTTCGAACGCGCACGACAAGCGAACCGGCAGCGCTGCGCCGTCCTCGGGCAGGTCGACCGTCGTGCTCGTCAGCGCGCGCTCGGGTTGCCCTTCGCGCGTGCCGTGCAACTCGACGCGCGTCGTCTTGCCGGCGAGGCCCTCGGCGCGCACCGTCACGTCGAACGCGACGGTCTCTTGGCGCAGCGCTTCCTTGGGGCCGGGCGGGCCCACGAGCCATGCGTTGCGCGGCGCCTGCGGGTCGCCGACGCCGATCGTGTGGATCGGCACGCCGCGCAGCGCAAAGCGTTCTGCGACCTCGATCGGGTCGAGGCCCGCATTGCTGCGGCCATCGGAGACGAGCACGACAGCGTCGAGGTTGCTGCTCGCCGCGGTTGCGAGGTGCACATCGAGCGCATCGCCGAGTTGGGTGCGGTTGCCGCGCGCGGTGACTTCCGTCAGTTCGCGGATCGGCAACGGCTTTCGCTGCACGCGGAACAGGCGGACGTCGTGTTCCTGCTTCAGTTGTTCAAGCAGGCCGCCGGAGCGCGAGAGGACCTTCTGCACAAGCTCCGCGCGCGACGTGGCGCCGATGTCGACGCCGGGCAGCAGCGCTTCGAGCGCGGCGCGCTGGTCGCCTTCGGGATACGCGTCCTTGCGCGACATGCTCGCGCTGTCGTCGACGAGCACGTGCACTTGGTTCTGCGTCTTGCGGTAGACGGTCGTCTCCCACGCTGGCTGGAACAGCAGCACGCAGCACAGCGCGATCGCCGCGCCGCGCAAGGTCGACAGCGTGATGCGCGTGTTGCGTTCGAGGCGCGTGAGCCCCGTGTAGGACCACCATGCTGCGAGCGCGATCGCGGGGAACACGACCAACGCGAGCACCCAGTAGGGCGGCAACCACAGGAAGCGGAACGTCTCTTCTACGTGCGTCGAGTCGCCTTGGAACCAGTGCACGGTGGGGAGCAGCGCGATCATCGTTCAGCTCCTCTTCACCGAGACGTAGCGAGCCATTGCCGCTTCGCCGAGCACGAGCAACAGCGTGAGCAGCAGCAGCGACGGCGCGAGTTCGTCGTCCGAGTGGTCATCGCTCGCTTCGCTTTGCGTCGGCATCTGCGTGTGGATTCGATCGACTCCGAGCGCGGTTGCGGCGTCTGCATGCGGCGCGTAGGTCAACGCGCCCTCGGCTGGATCGACACGCACGGCGAACGTCTGGCTGTATGGCTCGTTGCCGGTGTCGCGCGCGAGCGTCATCTCGACGGTGTAGAAGCCGGCCATCGCTGCGC
>CAIYFF010000042.1 GCA_903925435.1 uncultured Planctomycetota bacterium
ACTTGTGCTCGGCCCACGTCGCCACGAGGTCGTGGCCGAGGCGGCGCACGGCGATCAGTTCGGACACGACGGACACCGCGATCTCCTCGTGGCTGCGTGCGCCGATGAACGCGCCCATCGGCGTGCGCACGGACGCCAAGAACTCTTCGCTCACGCCCGCTGCGCGCAGGTGCTTCCACAGCAGCGCTTGCTTGGTCTTGCTGCCGATCATGCCGAGGAACTTCGCGCGCTTGCCTTCCTTCGCGCGTGCGGCGAGCGCTTCGAGCACGAGGCCGTCTTCCTTGTGGCCGCGCGTGACGACGACGCAGTAGGTGTTGGAACGGATCGGCATCTCCGCGACCGCTTGCGCGAGCGGACTGGCGATCGCTGCTGCGGCTTCTGGAAAGCGCTCCGTCGTCGCAAACACGGGCCGATCGTCGACGATCGTCACGCGGAACCCAGCGAGCGCAGCCACTTGGCACAGCGCCTTGCTGACGTGGCCGCCGCCGTAGATCCACAACGCCGGCGTCGTGATCGGCTCGACGAAGATCGTCACTTCGCCGCCGCACATCAGGCCCGAGTCGGGCGAGTCCTTCTCCGTCAACCGAAACGTCAACGTGCGCGGCTGCTCGTCGGCGAGCACTTGCAGCGCTGTGTCGTAGACCTCGGACTCGAGGCAACCGCCGCCGACGGTGCCGAGGAACGTGCCGTCTTCGAGCACCAACAGACGCATCGTCGTGCGGCCAGGCGTCGAGCCGCGCGTGGAGACGATCGTCGCGAGCGCAGCAGGAACGCCGTCTTGGCGCAGGCGCACGATCTCTTCAAACACGTCGCGGTTGCGGTTCATGCGTCAGTCGAATGCGGGGCGTTGGGGCGACAGTTCTACGCAGCCGCGCCACAACTGGGAATCCCATGTCCGCGCGCTGCTTGCATTCCTGCGTTGCGCATCGACCATCGCACCACACGCATGGCGACACCGAAGACCAAAGCCTCTCGCAGCAAGACGAAACGCAAGAACGGCTCCGCGCCGATCGATCGCCACGCGCTCTACCAGCGCGCGGTGCAGTCGCCGCTCGAGGACGCGCGCCTGCTCGCTTCGTGGTTCCGACGCGCCGCGGGCCGCCCATTGCGCGTGCTGCGCGAGGATTTCTGCGGCACCGCCGCGATCTCGTGCGCGTTCATCCAAGACGGCCGCGGCAAGGACGGCGCAATGCGACGCGCGATCGGCGTGGATCTCGACGAGGACACACTGATCTGGGGCGCGATGCACAACCTGGTGGAACTGCCGCTAGCGCTGCAGCAGCGCGTGAAGCTTGTGCACGGCGACGTGCGCACGGAGCGCAAAGACAAGGCAGACCTCATCGCCGCGCTCAACTTCAGCTACTGCGTGTTCCACCAACGCGAAGACCTGATCGCGTGGCTACGGAGCTGCCACCGTTCGTTGCGCAAAGGCGGCGCAGTGGTGCTCGATGTCTTTGGCGGCGGGCTCGCGCATCGGCCGTTCCTCGAGCGGTTTGACCACGACGACTTCGCGCACGAATGGGAGCAGCGCGCATTCGACCCTGCGACGCATCGCGTCGATTGCCGCATTCACCTCGAGACCGAGCACGGCCGCCTCGACGACGCATTCGTCTACGACTGGCGCATGTGGACCGTGCCCGAGCTCAGCGACGCGTTGCGCGAAGCCGGCTTCTCGCACGTCGAAGTCCTGTGGCAGGATCCCGCGACGTTGAAGTTCGTGAAGCTCGCGCATCCGCCAGCGGATCCGCATTGGCTAGCCTACGTCACTGGGCGGCGCGATTGACCGCGCAGCGCTCGCGCACTTCCGCGAGCGCGATGTTGCGCAACGCATCGAGGCCACCGCTCGTCGCCGGTGCGCGCATCACGAGGAAGCGCTCGCGCGCGCCGCATCGACATTCGTCGTAGCGCACGGTGCGCGCGATGCGCCGATCGCCGCACGCGTCGCAGACGCGGAGATAGATGCGTTCGCGGCGACTCGACCGAGCCTTTCGTGGCACAGGCAATTGGTGCGTCACATCTGGCGGCAAGCCCGCAAGCCGCATCAGTCCGCGCCAATGGCGACCATGCGCCGGGCAATGCGCGCCAAACAGCCGATGCGCCGCCACGTGGGCTGCCTCGTGCACGAGCACCGTGTCGACGTGGTCGGGCGAGCGTTCGAGCAGCTCGGGGTTCAACTCGATGCGGCCGTCGCGATAGAAGGCGCGGCCAGCGGTCGAACGCAGACGCGAGTTCCACGTCACCGTGACCTTGTCGCCAGGCGGAACGCGCCATCGCACGAACATCTCGGCGACGCGTTCTTCGAGGTCTTCGATCGGCGGGAGCACGCGCGCATCATGGCGCGCAAATCAGGCGGCGCCAGCGAGGCGCGCTGCTCACAACGCCGGCGTCACGACTGCGATCGGCGCGACTCCATCTCGCGCAGCGCGAACGGGTAGGTCACGAGCCCGAAGCCGATCAGCATCACAAGCACACCGCCAGCGAGCGCAGCGTCCTCCCCGAGCATGTAGCCGATCGCCCAGACGCCCGCGCCGACGAACAGCGTGAGCCACCCAATCGCCAGCAGCCACGCGAGTCCCGTGTTGGATGCGGCCCTTGGCGCCTTCGCGCCCGTCAGCTGCTGCGCAAGCTGCTGCAACGTCACGCGGTCGATGGACGGATTGGCGAGCGCCTTCTCCAACGCCTGAAGCCGCTGCTCGCGCTCCTTGGATCGCTGCTCCATCTGGGTCTTGCCGAGTTGGAACAGGAAGATGAGCACAAAGAGCGAGATGAGGAATTCCATGGGCGTTGGGACTGCAGGGACGCGCGCTGCGAACGAGCCTCAGACTATTCCGGGAAGACCGAGAATCTGCAGCAGATGGTTCGGGTCGCCGTTCCAGATGCCGTCGCCATGCGACAGATCACAGCGGTGGTTCTGCCGCCAGACGAACGGCCAGCCGAGCGCCAAAGCCGCCTCGTGATCGGGCTCGCGATCGCCAACCATCACGACGCGCTCCGCGGACGCGGCCTCTTGGGCAAGCCGCAGCATGTCGCGCTTGTCCGCCACGCCCGGAGAATCGAGGCAGAACTGCCAGTCGGAAAGATGCACGAGCCCTTGGCCGTGCTGAACCGCATGCATGTAGGTCTTGCGGCAATTGCTTGCGAGCGCCACGCGAACACCGATGCGACGCAAGTGCGGCAGCATTTGGCGCACGCCGGGGAACAGGTAGTCCGTGCCCGACATGATCAGTTCGCACTCCATCGGCACGACGACGGACCGCAAGTCCTGCCAGCGATGCTTGTGCGCATCAGGCAAGAACGGCCCCCACACGCCGGCGTCGCGCATGCCGACGACGGCCTCGGCCTCGTCGTCGCTCGGCATCGCGATCGGGATGCCTTCTTGGTCGGCGAACTTCTGAAGGCCCGCGCGGATGCACGGAGCCCACCAACGGAACGTGTCGTGCAACGTGCCGTCGACGTCGAACACGACGAGCTGCGGCGGGATATGGCGGCGAATGAGGCTCACGTGGATTGCGGGCAGTGGGCCCGATTGCAGTTCAGCGGTAGGTGGCTTGGCCGACGCCCATGATCTGGAGTTGGTCGAGGATCCACTCTGCGTCGCGAGTGGCCTGCTCCGATGCGTCGTCACTCTGCGAGATCACGACGCGCACGCCCGCTGCGGCGCCGGGCGCCATCGCGCGAATGCGGTGGCGCAGTTCGAGCACGAAGCGCTCGCGCGGAATGCGGCGGCCGTTGGACTTCACGAATGCGTCGCCAAGCACCTCGACCTCGACGGTATCGGTCACGGGCGACAGCTCTGCGCCACCGGGCTCCGTGGACGCGCACGATGACATTGCGCACGGCGCCAACGTGGCGAGCGCGAACATCAAGTTGCGCCTGTTCATCGCGCTGCGATCCCTTGGATCTCGATGAGCGCTTGCGGATCGAACAGCGACACGACCTGGAAGAGCGCCATGCCCGGGTAGTGCTTGCCGCAGTGACGGCGCCACACTTCGCCAAACGCGCGCCTCGCTGCTGCGTAGTCGTCGCGGCTCGTCACGTAGAAGTTGAGCTGCACGACGTCGGCGAACGTCATGCCCGCGTCCTTCAGGATCAGGCCGATGTTGGCCATCGCGCGATCGAGTTGTGCCACGAGATCGCCAGGCGACTCGACCTTGCCGGCCTTGTCGTAGCCGCATTGGCCGGCGAGGTAGACAGTCTTCTGCTCGCCGTGCTCAACGAGCCAGGCGTGGGCAAAGCCGATCGGCGGCGCGAGTTCGCTTGGGTTGACGGGTCGCTTCATGGTCAAGATCCGATGGCGGGCGCAAGTTCGCGAAGGATCGCGCGAACAGGACTGCTGTCGCTGCCGACGATGCGCAACGGCAGCGCGATCAGTTCGTAATCGCCGGCTGGCACGCCGCGCAGGTCGAGGTTCTCGAGGATCGCCACGCCGCCGCGATGCAGCGCGTGGTGGCCTTTCAGGTCTTTGCTCGCCGCGTGGTCGATGCTCGGCGTGTCGATGCCGACGAGCAGCACACCTCTGTCCGCGAGTCGTTGCGCGGCAGCGGGGCCGACTGCGCAGAAGTCGGGGTTCCACACGCGGTGGTCGTGCGCATCGCTCGTGCGGAACAGGATGCGCTCGCATCCATCGAGCA
>CAIYFF010000043.1 GCA_903925435.1 uncultured Planctomycetota bacterium
ACTTGATGCGGCTTCAGCATGCGGCGGTCCGCGCCGCGCATGTCGGGCAGGTCCCCCACGACCATGCCGCACGGCAGCAGATCCAACGTCTCGAGCCCCGACCTCAATCGCCGCATGCGCTCCTCGCCCTCCGCGTCGCTGGCGCCAAGCACCGCGCCGTAGCCGTACCAGAACAGGAAGTCGACGGCGACCACGACGCTCGGCTCGCTGCGTAGCGTGCGATCGACCTGCGCCCGCCCTCGCTTTTCCGGCTCCAAGAACATCATCGCGTCCGCACGGCTCTGCACCTTCTGACCCTCGCCATCGAGCCATCGCCGCAAGGGCATCAGCAATGGCGCAGACGCGTTGTCCTTGCTGCCGCCGGTCAGCGGCGAATCGACGAACCCTGCGCTGACGCTCGCGCCCAGGATCTCGACGCGCAGCGTGGGCACGGCCGGCGCCGTCTCAGACCAAGACGCCCCGCGATCCTGCGACGCCAACGGACCGAGCGCGACAAACAGCGCAGCCCATGCACGCAAGAAGACTCCTCGACGAGCAGTTCGCATGACCGCAATGTATCTTGCTACACGCCATGTTCCGCAACCGGACCGTCTCCTTGGTCGTCCCCGCCTACAACGAGGAAGAAACCATCGGCCACGTCGTGGACGAGTTCCGCGGCTGCCCCTTCCTCGACGAGATCGTCGTCGTCGACAACAACTGCAAGGATCGAACGGCTGCGATCGCAGCAGAGCGCGGCGCACGCGTCGTGGCAGAGGCGAGAAAGGGCTACGGCGCGGCGTTGCTCGGCGGCATGCGCGCCGCGAAGGGCGACATCCTCGTGCTGACCGAAGCCGACGGCAGCTTCCGTGCGCGCGACGTCGAGAAGCTCCTCGTCTACCTCGACGATGCAGGCATGGTGATGGGCACGCGCACCACGCGGCAAATGGTGCAGCAGGGCGCGAACATGCGCTCGTTCCTCCGCTGGGGAAACGTGTTCATGGCCAAGTTCCTGCAACTGTGCTGGCTGCGCCCATCGGAGCCGCGCTTCACCGACGTGGGCTGCACGTTCCGCGCGCTCACGCGCGAGACCTTCCGCAAGATCGAGCCGAGGCTGCGTGAAACCGGCCCCGCGTTCAGCCCCGAGATGATGTGCGCGGCGCTGCAAGAGCGCTGCCGCGTGATCGAAGTGCCCGTCACCTACGCGCCGCGGCTTGGCGGCGAATCGAAGCACTCGGACACGTTCTCGCGCCAAGCTCGCACGGCGATGAAGATGTTCCGCACCATCTGCCGCAAGCGCTTCCTCGAACGCGGCGCGCCGCTGCCACCGCCTGCACCCGCTGGTTCTGGCGGCCCGATCTGATCGAACTCGCCCTCCGCGCCCACTCGCACATCACGACGACCATGCGATCCCACGCCACGCCTCATCCGTATCGCGCTGCAGCGCCGCGAGCCTTCGCATGACCGCCGCTCCACACAGCGATGCCCAAAGCGGCGTCGTCGAGATCGTGCAGTGCCAACTCTGCGGCAGTCGCGAGCGCCGCACGAAACTGCTCGATGGGCCGTTCACGGTGTTTCAATGCGCCGCGTGTGAGTTCGTCTACGTGAGCCCGCGCTTGTCGGGCGAGGCGCTCGCGAAGGTCTACGGCGAAGGCTACTGGAAGAGCGACAACCCGAAGGCGCGCGGCTACGCCGACTATGCGCGCGAAGCATCGCTCTACCTGAAGACGTTCCAAAAGCGCATGGCGCTGGTGCAACAGTGGGTGGCGCCAGGCGCGCGCATCCTCGATATCGGCTGCGCGGCTGGCTACTTCCTGCAAGTGATGAAGAAGGCAGGCCACCCTGTGCTGGGCATCGAACCGAGCGCGTCGATCGCGCAGATCGCGCGCAAGGAACTCGGCGACGAAACCGTGTTCGTCGGCAACCTCGACGATGCGCCCCATTCGCTCGGCTACCGCGAAGGCTCCTTCGATCTCGTCAGCATGTGGGACGTCATCGAGCACATCCCCGACCCGCAAGCCGCGCTGCGTCGCGTTCGTCAACTCCTCAACAAGGGCGGCCGCCTGTTGCTCGAGACCCAAAACGTGAAGAGCCGCTGGGCTCGCCTGCTCGGGCGCCGCTGGCACCACTACAAGCACGAGGAGCACCTCTACCACTTCGACCCGAAGACGATGGAGCGCCTGCTCTTGGACTGCGGCTTCCGCGTCGTGCACTGCGGCGCTGGCTATGCCGGCAAGTATGTGTCGTTCGGATTCATCGCCGAGCGCGCAGGTCGCCTTGGCAAAGTCGCAGGACTTCTCGCGAGCCCGCTGCAGTTGCTGCGCTCGGCGAACCTGTATGTGAACCCGCGCGACGAGATCATCGTCGTCGCCGAGCCCTGCTGAGGCGCGCGCCATGGAACGCATCGCCTACGAGAGGTTTCGGAATCTAGAGAAGACCCACTTCTGGTTCTTGAGCCGCCGCGCAATCTTCTTCGACGTGCTCGACCGGGCACTGCCTCGCACCGAAGGACTCACCGTGCTGGAGATCGGCTGCGGCGCAGGCGGCATGCTGGTTCCGTTGCAGTGCTACGGCGAGGTCCACGGCATGGACATCGACGTCGAGTATCTGCGCTACTGCAAAGAACGCGGGTTCCGCAACGTGCTCGCCGGCTCCGGCCACGACCTACCGTTCGCGGACGCCGCGTATGACCTCGTCGCGCTGTTTGACTGCCTCGAACACATCCCCGACGAGGGGCGCGCACTGCGCGAGATCCATCGCGTCGTGAAGCCAGGCGGCCACGTGTTCTTCTCCGTGCCGGCCTACGAGTGGCTTTGGTCCAACAACGACGACATCGCGCACCATCAGCGCCGCTACACGAAGACGCGCCTCGTCCGCGCCTTGCGTGACGCAGGTTTCGAAGTGCGTCGGGCCAGCTACTTCAACGCGCTGCTGCTGCCGATCATCATCCCGTCGGTCATGGTGCAGAAGCTCCGCGGCGCGCTAGGCCTGTTGCCTGAGGGCTACAACAACACGTCCGTGCCGGTGCCCAAGCTGCTCAACTGGCTGTTCACGAAGCTGATGTCGAGCGAGCGCTTTGCGCTGCGCCTCTCCAACCTCCCGCTCGGTCACAGCCTGATCGCGGTGGCAAAGCGGCCCGCCTGAAACGCAAAACGGAGCGGACAGCACGCGCTGCTCGCTCCGTCTAGCTGTGCCCCGGGCAATCCCGAGGCCGCGCGTTACTGGCCGACGATCTGACGGCCTTCGGGCTCCACGTAGGAATAGCGCTGCTTCAGCGCTTCCCACGAGAACGCCTGGCTCAACGCCGTCGAGGTCTCGATCAGCGGGAACAGCATCTTCTTCTGCGAGAACTCGCGGCGCGTCAGGTCCGCAACCGTCAGCGGCTCGAGGCTGTCGACGACTGCGATCTGGTAGCGGCGCTCCATCGTGTCCTCGGCGATGTCGGTGGCCTCACCGGCATCGAGCTCGTTGACCAGACCGCCCCACAGGAACGCGATCGTGCGGTCGTAGCGCTTGTCGAAGAACGGACGCGAACGGAGGTCGCGGCGATACGGCCCAACCTTCTCGACCGTGAAGCCCGCAACCTGCGCCGCGGCTTCGAGAACCTCGCCGTAGTGCGCCTTGGCGATCTTGAGCAACTCGGCCTCGGTCTCTTCCTTGACGCCGAGTTCGAACGACTTGCGCTTCTCAGCCTTCGCGTCGAGCGACGCCTGCAGGCCAGCGCGGTTGTTCTCCCACGCCGTGTGCGCCTGCGTGCCGGCCTTGAGCTTGGCGAGGTTGTCCTGCGCCTTCTTCAGGTCGGCTTGGACCTTCGCTTCCCACTCCGTGAAGCGCTTCTCGACTTCTGCCGCCTGCTTGGTCTCGACTTCGGCAACCTTCTCCGGAGCCTTCGCCTTGCCGAGCTTGAGCAACTCGTCGGCGAGCAACTTCTTCTTCTCGTCCGCAGTCTTCTTCGCCTGCTCGCGGAAGTACATGTCGCGCAGGTTGGCCTTGATCTCGTCCCACGGCTTCATCGGCCGGACCACGACTTCGGTGGCCTGCAGCAAGAATGCGCCCTTCGTGGCGCGCTCCGGCATGACGCCGAGGTCGCCCGCCGAACGCAGCGAGGTCGCGCGCTCCGGGGTCTTCCATTCGCCGAGGTCGATGGCCGCGAGGTCCTTCAGTTCCTTCGCGTTCTTGAGGCCCGAGACCTCCTGCA
>CAIYFF010000044.1 GCA_903925435.1 uncultured Planctomycetota bacterium
CGCGCTTCGTCCAGTCGCCCGTCTTGCGCTAGCGCCTCGACGAGCGGAGCGACCGCTTCGGTGTGCGATGGCAACTGCCACGCGAGCCCGCTGCCGAAGACGGCTGGGTCGCCGAGCAGCAACCGGTAGGCCTCGGCGCGCGTGGCGGGATCGGCGAACAACTGCTGCGCAAGGTCGCGCGTCAGCAACACCGACCGCGGATCGATCGCGTGCAGCGTCCGAAGGTGCATAAGCGCCTTCGACGCATTGCCTTCTGCACGAAGCAATGCCACGAGCCGCGACAACGCAGCAACGGCGCGAGGCCGCACCACGTCGAGCTGACGCACGGGGCCGAGTTGTTCGACGAGTTGCTCCAGTGCAGCAGCTTCTCGCGCAGGATCATTCGCCTTGCGCGCAGCCTGCGCCTCGCCTTCGAGCCGGTCGAAGTCGGAGTTCCATTGCTCACGCAACCAGACCTCGAAGCGATCGACGGTCTCGGGCCAGACTGCGAACGCGCAGAAGGTCGCCCCGGCCAGAGCCGTGCCGACCAGCAGGGTGGCGCGGCATGCATCCAACCACCGCTCTGCAGCCGAGTTCTTCACGTTCGCGCTCCGATGTGAGCCTCAGCCGACCACGGCATCGGGCAACGCGGCGACAGTGCTGGGCAATGGGTATGCATGACGAGGGATGCGGTTCGCCGTGTATCGAAACTGTCCAAGTCCCGGCTTGAGCCCCATGGCAAGGGGCGGTTGGGGCCCCCGACTCCCGCCGGCATGCCCCTCGCTGCAGATCGCAACGCCTCAGATTTCCTTCGGCAGCCGCCGCAGCTTGCCGTCGCGACCAACGCACGCGAGTCGCGTCTCGCCCGTCGCGGTGATTGCGCCGTCCGACTCACGCTGCACGCGATACTCGAGCGTGAACGCGACGTTCGCGCGTTCCTTCATGCGCACGGACACGAGCGCCACGTCGTCGTAGTCGATCGGCTTCACGTAGCGGATCGACATGTCGACGACTTGCAACAGGTTGCCCTCGTCCTCCATCTGGCGATAGGTCTTGCCGCGGCCGCGCAGATACTCCGTGCGAGCCTCTTCGAACCACGCGACGTAGCTGCCGTGGTGCGCGATGCCCATGCGGTCCGTCTCGCAGTAGCGAACGCGCACACGGTGCGGCGTCGTGTCGAAGCCTTCGTCGGTCATGCGCGCATGATGCGACGCGGAATCCACTCGCGCGATCAGACATACGTGTCGACCAGACGGAGCATGCGCAGGGAGTGGCTCGCGCGAGGCACCTCATGCAACTGCGCGAGCACAGACTCGTGTAAGGCAACCAACGCGGGATCGGTTCCGTCGGGAGCCGCCTGGGTCGAAATGACCATCGACGTGCCGACGGCGACCAGATCGACTTCGTCGGATGCAGTCACGCACGAATCCCGGACGACGACTGCATGCGCGGATCGTCACCGGGCTTCGTGCGCGAAGACATTCCGAGACTTACGAGTCGGACATCTTCTTCTGCGTCTCGCTCTCGCTCATGCGCTGGCCGATGTTCCTCGGCTGATCGGCGAGCGAATCGAGAGCAGGCGGAGCCGGACGCTCCGCCGCTTCCTTCTGCGGAGCAGCTTCGCCTTCGTCGCTGTCCTCGAAGTGAGCCTGGATCAGCGTGAGGCCGATCTTC
>CAIYFF010000045.1 GCA_903925435.1 uncultured Planctomycetota bacterium
ACCATCTGGAAGTAGTTCTGCTCGATCTGCTGCTGCGCGAGCGGCGAGCGGACGAGATCCGGGGAGTCGCTCACGCGCCGAGCTTCGCCGGTGTTGAACAGACTGCGCGCTGCCCCGAGGCGACGCGGGCCGAGGAAGTCGCCCTCGCGCGTGAAGTCACGGTCCTCGCCGATGGCAGAGCTGTCGAGGATCTTATGGAAGTTGGAGCCGCCGATACCGGTAGCCGCTGTGCCATCGCCGCCGAACACGGACGAGCCTGCGATGTAGTACGGGACTCCATCCAGCGTCGCGGGAATCGTGATCTTGCGACCCGTGACGTAGATGCCTTGATTAGCAAGGTCGAGGTTCCACATCGGTCCTTCGGTAGCGAAGATCTTGATGGGAAGAATCTGCGTCAGGACGCGGCCGTCAGCGAGGACAGCCTGCGAAGCCTGAGCAGAAGCGATGGAGCAGAAACCAACGATAGGCAGCAAACACGCGAGCGCGGGGGCTCGCCCGATGAGCGATAGCATGGAATGAGTCTCGGGTTAGATAAGGATTGAGTCCTGCCGTGAAGGCGGCCGTTGTGAGGCGCCGCCGTAGTGAATGGGAGTCACGGCTGTCTCAAGAAGATACATCTCGCTGACACATGGAGAGCCCCCCGACAATGATGCGCCCATGCCATGGGGCAAAGAATGTAATGCGTGACTCGCACACCGAGGGCAAAGCATGTGGAAGCTACTCTTCCTCACCCTCGACACGCTCAGAGGCAACTTATCCATGCGACGCATTGCCCTTGCCTACTCCGCCAATCCGACCCGCCCGATCCAGGGGATGGACATGATCCGCTGGGTCGCCATGGGCCACCGCTTTCGCTGGCTCGACTACAAGGTGCGCCTCGTCACCGACCGTAGACGTGGCATCGACCGGCTCGATCGCATCCATCTGACGAGCGCCGATCGCATGGACTGGAACGAATGCGACGCCGTCAAAGTCTGCTACCAAGCGTCGATCGACCTGATCCCACAAGGGCATCCGCACTTGATCGCTCGCATGTGCCGCGTCGTCGACGAGGAGTATCCCAAGCGCGACGACCATCGCCGCGACGAGATGCTGCGACAGCAAGAGAAGATCCGCGACCTCGCAGCGATCGTCGCATTCAATGACGAGGTCAACGCGCAGCGCTGGCGCGATCGCTACGGTGACAAGCAGCAAGTGCTGATCGTCCCGACCGGCTGCCCTGAGACATTGCCTGAAGAAGGGAGCAACCCGTTCCCACAGGACAAGCGCATCGTCTTGTTCATGGGATCGTTGACCGCGCACCGATTCCCCGGGGCGCTCAACGGTCTTGCGCGCAGGCTGCGCGCCGCGTCGCCTGACATCGAAGTGCACTTCCTCGGCAAGAACAGCCTGCAGCACTACGCCGGCGAGAGCGAGCCACTCGACCCATCGCTGCTGACGATCCACGAGCCTGTCGATGAAGAGAAGACGTGGGACTACGTCCGCAACGCGCACGTCGGCATCGGACTCGCGCCCAGCGAGCACTCCTTCGAGTCGGAGCTATCGAAGATCTACTACTACCTGCGCGGCGGCCTTCCCGTCGTCACCGAGTCCTCGGTGCCCAACACGTCCGTGATCCGCGAGACCGGACACGGCGGCGTCGCGACGTATGGCGACCTCGATGACCTCGCGCACACGACGATCGCAGCGATGAAGAGGGCTCCGCGCGACGAAGCCGTCATGCAACACATGATCGACAAGCACAGTTGGCGTGCGCGCGCCGAGGTCTACGACGCAGCGCTGAAAGCGAGGTGGGCATGCAGCGCGAAGTGATCGTCCGACTCGACGACGTGCGCGACTTGTCGCCGCGTCTCGAAGCGATCTGGCGCGTGCTCGAGCGCAACGGCGCTGCTGTGCACCTTGGCGCGATTCCGGTCGACGTCACGGAGCCATACGCGCAGGACTTGCTCGCGCGCGCGGACCGCTCGCCAGTTCCGGTGACGGTGCAGCAGCACGGCTATCGACACGTCAACCACAGCTCAGGCAAGCGCAAGTTCGAGTTCGACGACGAGCGCACGTTTGTCGAGCAACGCGACGACTTGCAGCAAGGTCGCGACGCACTGATACGACTGTTTGGCGATCGCTTCGACCGCGTCTTCGTTCCGCCTTGGGACCGATGCGGCGCGCACGGAATGCGCGCGCTGGCAGAGCTTGGATTTGCCGGCATCTCCGTGATCGCAACGTCGAGCGCTCCAGACCATCCGCAGGTGCCCAAGGTCCTGATGACGACGGACCCAGTGCAATGGAAGCCTGTCGCGATGCACCGGCCATGGGATCAGACGCTGCGCGAAGTGCAGTCGACGCTCGACGCCACTGGCTATGCAGGGATCGAGCTTCACCACGAGATCATGGATGACGACGCGGCGCAGGGCCTCGACTGGCTGCTCGGGCAACTGCACGGAGTGCGCTATCCGACGATGCGCGAGAAGGCGCAGCGCGGATAGATACGTTCATTCCTTCGCAGCGAGACGAGGCGTGCATCGCCGCGTCTTGGCTGCAGCCCACTCAGCGCGCGTGGCTGCACTCGCAGGTTCGCGACTCGGCCTGATCAGTTCAGGTCGAAGTGGATGCAAACCGCATCCGACACGAGCAGGTTTGCCGGGTTGAACGACACCGGAACACCGGTCGCCAACTGCACAGACTGCGCGTAGAGATCAACGCCAGCAAAGGCTGCAGGAATGCTCGCGAGCGCAGGCCACGACGAGGAGCCCGCCGTGATGGGGCCTGTGAACGACGCCAACTCTGGCAAGACCACGTTGGCGCTGCAGCCAGGCATGCCGATCGCCGACAGGTCGACTCCCGGCAGCGAGCCAGCGCTGACCAACGTGATGTTGAGCAATGCAGACGGATCGCAGTTGGTCGTGTTGAAGCTGAGCGGCGCGCCGACCATCGGACGGCCTTGGATGCGAATGCGCGCAGACGCGACGCCATCGCCCGACACGTAGCCAGGCGCTGCGGTGGCGACGCTGAGGTCCGGGAAGCGGCGTGGCGAGGCGCCACTGCCTGGATCCGCGGATCCGTTGCCAGCCGTGAAGCCAACCAGCACAGGCGCATCGCTGTGGCGAACGCCCGACGATCCATAGCGCACCTTCACGCCGCCGCCTGCCTGCAGCACGATTTGGATCGTGGTGATGTTCGTGGGCTCGTTCCAGATGCGGCAGTTGTTCCAGGTCACCGCGGCATAGGTCGCACCATCCGTGTCGTACCAGATGTCGCCCTGGCCGCCGAGGAACGTGCTCATGTCCGCTGGATCCATATCGCACCATGCCGGCGCGATGCCCGGCTGATTGCCGAGGAACCCGGCATAGCCGTCATAGAACCCGAACGTCGACGTGCCCGTCGTGAAGTAGACGATGCCGTTCGACGACACGGAGAGGATGTTCGTGCCCGTCGTGCTGCCCGGATACGGGAAGTTGAAGGGCAACGTGATCGGCGCAGCCAACGCGTCGTCCCACGGCTGCGTGGCGGAGCCCGCCAGCGCCGGGGCCTGCGCGTTCAGCTGGATCGCCCCAAAGCTCGTGCCTGGCGCAACAACGAGCCCCGGCGCGGCATTGGCCGTGACGAGGTAGGTGCTGCCGATGTTCAGCATGTCCAAGCCGTTCTGCACAGAAGCGGAGCCAACCGGATCGATGTCGAGTTGCGCGACAGCAGGAGCGCCCGGACCAGCCCAGCTCTCGTAGAACGAACGCTTGCGGTCGTAGCAGCCGACGCCATACGGCGTCGAATACGCGATGTTGGATCCCAACGTGTAATCGAGCGTCACGTTGGCAATGCGCGGCGTCACGATGCCGCCGGTCCAAGCCTGGCCTTGCGACGATCCGAGCGCCAAGGAGATGTATTGGTCACTGATCACCGTCGACGTCGGCACAACGGCGGGATTGGTGTAGAGCGGGTGGATCGGCGCGCCCGCATTGGGCTGCGATGCCTGCACGAACAAATGGTTGATCGCCATCGCATACGTGCCCGGCGCAAACGTGATCGGGTTGGCGAGCACGACGGGCGAAGGCCCATCGGAAGCCGAGACCGTCACCGTGCCAGCGCTCATCAGCGACCAACCAGGAGGCGCAGGCGGATACGTCGTGGCGCCGCCGGTGCCAACTGCATGTTGTCCGAGGTAGGTGGAGCCAGACGTCGTGATCGCCCAGACCGACACGTCCGCAAGTTGTCCGGTGAGCGTCGGCAACGTGGGGAGCGAACCGTCATCGAGCAAGTCGATCGCCATCGAGTTGATCGTGATCGACGTGTTGCAAGTCAGGTTGAAGAACAGGTTCGACCCAAAGGTCGCGTTGACGGTGCCGAGGTAGGTCGTGCCGTTGAACGTCGTCGCCAAAGACTGCGTGCCTGTTGGCGCAACGCACTGAGCATGCAGACTTGCCGCGACCAATATGGTGGCGACAGCACAAGGGAGCAGGTTCTTGAACATGGGAGCGTCGAGAGAAGATCCGGCCGGGACAGGCCGTGTGAGCGCACGGACCACTCCCGTGACCTGCCGTGGACTAGTCCCCTCGAAGCGATGTTCAAGTGCAGAAGGAACACCCCTACATCCCTGACACGCGGGCGCACTGCGCACCACCCAACGAGCTCCGGTCTCGTCAGTGCGCAGTGATGCGCATCACTCGACCTTCGTCTTCAACGCATCGAGCAATGCGCGCGCGCGCGCCGCGACTGCGGACTCCGGTGCGCCCTTCAGCAGAGCCGCGAGGCCCTTCTGCGCGTTCTCGTCCTTCTTGTCGCGCAACTGCTTCTCAACCTTCTCGATCTTCTTGTCGAGCGCGAGCAGCGCCTTCGCTTCGTCCGAGTCGAACGCTGCAAGCTCTTGCTTCGCCGCTGCAAGCCAATCGGCGCGCTTCTCGCACGACTTCACCAACTGTTCGGCGCGCTCGTGCGCGCGCACATAGCGACCCTGTCGCTTGAGTTCGGCGATCGCCTTCGTCGCACTGTCGCGGCGAACCTCGACTTCCTTCTGCAACATCGCGCGTTCGTCGCCGTCATTGAGCGCCTCGACGAGCGCCATGGCTCCAGCGAAGTCGTGCTTGCCATACAGCAGCGCGCGCACCTTCTTGGATTCTGCAGTGTCGCCCCAGCCCTTCTTGACCTTCTCGAGCTCCTGCGCGATCAGCTCGTCAATGCGCTTGCTGCCAGCGTTTGGATTGCCGGCCCAGAGGATCGTGCCATCGACGCCGATCACCGCTGCGTGCGGGATGCCACGCGACGGTGGAATGGGAAGTCCCACTCCCGTGCACGTGAACGCGCCGTTGTCCGGGAACGTCTTCCACAAGAACGCAGCGAGCGTGCGTTCATCGTTGCCTTGGGACTCAACGAGGATGGTGACGAGTCCTTGGTCCTTGAACTCACGATCGTGACGGATGGCGCTCGGCACGGAGCCGCCGATGCACGGGCCTCAATGGATGCCCCACTGGTCGATCACAACCGGCTGGCCATAGAACTCAGCGAGACTCTGACGGCCATCGCCGTTGATCAGCGTCGGGAACGTGACGTCGGCAACCTTGTCGCCGACCGCGGGGCCTTGCGATAGGACCGTCGACGTAAGCGCAAGGATGGCGAGTAGCGGGAGAATGCGCATGGAGAAGGGTCGGGGCAGGTGGCGCAGTGTAGCGAGGGGGTGTGCCCCGCAAACGTTGCGTAGCAAGAGTGGGACAGATTGCGTCGACACGCAGATGGGCAGATGTCCGCAGGCTCAGGGCCACTGGCCAGCCTCCGTTCGCGGCGCGCATGCCCTGCGCACGATCGAGCGTTGGTCACCGAGACCCGGCATTGCGTATCGACAAGGCATCCTGCCCGATGGGTGCAGCAATCGCTGCCCTGATGCCGATAGCACGGAGCATTCCGAGGATCCCCGTGCCCGACTTGCTCCCCGCGTCGCATCCCCGCCCCCGCGCTGCAGCGCGCCTGCGTGAACGCATCGAAGCGGATGCGCGCGCCGCGTGCCAGTCGTCGTATCTCGGCGACCACACGTCGTTGTGCCGCGTGCTCGGCAAGTTCTTGTGCTACGTCGATACGCGCGATCGCCACCTCGCGCCGCACCTGATCATGAACGGCTTCTGGGAGCCGTGGATCACGGTCGCCATCGCGCAACGCCTGCAGCCAGGAATGATCTGCGTCGATGTCGGCGCAAACCTCGGCTACTTCACGATGCTGCTCGCGGACCTCGTAGGGCCATCCGGCGCAGTGCTGGCCTTCGAGCCCAATCCGCGACTGCTCGAACTGTGCAAGTCCTCGCTGTCCGCCAATGGCTTCCGCGGCCGCGCAGTCGCCACCGGCCTTGCGGCTAGCGATCGCGACGGCCAAGACGTGCAACTGACGTTCGACCTCGCGTCGCCGATGAACGGCACGATCACCGGCGGCAACCATGCAGGCTCCACGACGGTTCGCACCGTTCGACTCGACACCGCGTGCGCCAACTTGCCGCGAGTCGACTTCTTCAAGATCGACGTCGAGGGCGCAGAAGAACTGGTCTGGGACGGCATGCAGGGTCTGCTCGACAAGAACCCGCACGCGACTGTCGTGATGGAGTGGAACGCGAAGCGGAGCGGCGCCGAGCGACTGCTCGACAAGGTGAGTTCGCGCTTCCCGACGCTGCGTCACATCGGATTCGACAGCGAAGTCGAGGAGATCACGCGCGAGCGACTGCTCACGGAGCGCGGGGCCGAGGACTTCATGCTGTTCTTGCGGCGCTGAGCCCTCGCGCGCGACAACGCCCCGCACGCCGGATCTTCACGCGAAGCCAACACACGGCGCACAGTCTCGCGTTCTCTTTGTCGCGTCCTTTGCGGCGGCTTTCTTCGCTCGCACGGACGCGACATGCAGACGCCCCCGCGCGCCAAGAAGCTGCTCTGGTTCCGCCGCAAAACGCGCGCACAGCGAAAGCCTGCGCGGTGGCGGAAGCTGCTCGACCGCGAGGACTGGAACTTCCTGCTGACCAACCGCATCCCGCGTCGACTGGCGACGCGGCTGATGGGCGGCATCAGCAAGATCCCGACGGGCCCACTGACCGGCGTGACGATTGCGTTCTGGCGGCTGTTCTCGCGCGACCTCGATCTCAGCGAGAGCAAGCAACGCCGATTCCGATCGCTGCACGACTGCTTCGTTCGCGAACTGCGCCCTGGCGCGCGACCACTGGACCGCGATGCGTCGAAGCTCATCAGCCCATGCGATGCGATCGTCGGCGCGCACGGCGCGGTCGACGGCACCACGGTGTTCCAAGCCAAGGGCTTCCCCTACCGGCTTATTGACCTGCTCGGCGACCCCGAACTCGTCGAGCGCTATCGCGATGGCGCATACGTCACGCTGCGCTTGAAGGCGAGCTTCTACCACCGCTTCCACTCGCCGTGCGATGCCGCCGTTCGCCGCGTTGTCTACATCTCGGGCGACACCTGGAACGTCAACCCGATCGCGCTGAAGCGCGTGGAGGCGCTGTTCACCAAGAACG
>CAIYFF010000046.1 GCA_903925435.1 uncultured Planctomycetota bacterium
GCGCAGCGAGATCCACTTCTGGAGCGGCGCGATCCATCAGGTGAAGGCTCCGCGCATCGCGGTGCTCGGCACCGACTGCGCGCTCGGCAAGCGCACGACCTGCCAGACGCTCGCCGCCGCGCTGCGTCGCCACGGCATGTCGTGCGAGATGGTCTACACGGGGCAGACGGGCTGGCTTCAGGGATCGAAGTTCGGCTTCGTGCTCGACTCGACGGCCAACGACTTTGTCAGCGGTGAGCTCGAGCACGCGATCGTGTCGTGCGACAAGGAGCTGAAGCCCAACCTGATCCTGCTCGAAGGCCAGTCCGCGTTGCGCAACCCTTCGGGCCCGTGCGGCGCAGAGCTGATGCTGTCCGGCGGCGCGCGCGGCGTGATCCTGCAGCACGCGCCAGCTCGCAAGCACTTCGACGACCAGGAGCACCTGCATCACGAGATCCCGTCGCTGACGTCGGAGATCGCGTTGATCAAGATGTATGGATCCGAAGTGCTCGCGATCTCGCTCAACCACGAGAACCTCGACGCGACTTCGCGCGAAGAGCACAAGCGCCGCATCGAGAAGGAGACGGGCCTCGTCGCGTTCTATCCGTTGATCGACGGTTGCGAGCGCGCGATGGAAGCCGTGCTTGGCTACATGTCGCGTGAGCAGAAGCGATGAAGGTCGATTCGATCCGCGCGTGGGCCAGCGACGTGCCATTGACGCGCCCCTATGCAATCTCGGGCGCTAGCTGGGACTCCGTCGAGATGGCGTTCTGCGAACTGCGCACCGACGACGGCCTTGTCGGCCACGGCATGGCGTCGCCCGCGACGGAAGTGACCGGCGAGACGCGCGACGCATCGCTGCGCGAACTGCAAGCCGCGGGTTGGATCGTCGGCGCAGACCCGGACGACATTGGCGTGCTCGCAGAACTGGAGCGACGCACCAACGGCCCCGCGGCGCGCGCGGCGCTCGACATGGCGCTTTGCGATCTCGTGGGCAAGCGAGCGCGATTGCCGCTCGTCGAGCTGCTTGGCCGCGTCAAGACCACGCTGCCAACCTCCGTGACGATTGGCGTGAAGCCCGTGGTCGAGACGCTCGCAGAGGCGCGCGAATACGTGGAGCGCGGCTTCACCACGATCAAGGTCAAGGTCGGCGCTTCGCTCGACGAGGACCTCGCGCGACTGACCATGCTGATGGTGGAGTTCGAGGACCAGATCAAGATCCGCGTCGACGCCAACCAAGGCTGGAGCGAGTCGCAGTTGGTGGAGTTCCTCGAAGAGACCGAGGACTTCGCGTTCGAGATGATCGAGCAGCCGCTGCCTCCCGGGCACGAGTCGTTCTTGCGCAAGTTGCCGCTCGATGTGCAGCGCATCCTGTGCGCCGACGAAAGCGTGCACGACGAGCAGGCGCTTTCGCGCATGTGCGACGAAGGCATGCCGTATGGCATCGTCAACGTGAAGTTGCAGAAGTGCGGCGGCCCGCGCGCCGCGATGCGCATCGCCAACGCGTGCCATGAGCGCAAGCTCGCGGTGATGTGGGGCTGCAACGACGAGAGCGCGCTCGGCATCGCCGCTGCGCTGCACGTTGCGTTCGCGAGCAAGGCGACGCGCTACCTCGACCTCGATGGCAGCCTGGATCTCGCGAAGGACCCATTCGCCGGCGGTTTCGCGATCCGCGGCGGCGAGATGTCGACCATCCTGCGCGCTGGCCTCGGCTGCGAACTCGCATGAGCATGAACACGATCGACCGTCGTCGTTTCCTTGCCGCC
>CAIYFF010000047.1 GCA_903925435.1 uncultured Planctomycetota bacterium
CAAAAGCGAAGGCAATTGAGCCAACGCAGTACAGAGTTACTTTTTGACGCTTAGAAGGAGTTAACGCAGTGGCTAAAGGTTATGTCTATCTTTTGACTAATGACGCGATGCCGGGTTTGGTTAAAATTGGTTGTACGGACAGGACAGTAGAAGAACGAATGAAAGAGCTCTTTACGACCGGTGTGCCTAAAAAGTTTGATTGTTTTTTTGCCATTATAGTTGAAGGTGCCGAAAGCATTGAGAAAAAAATTCATCCAGAGCCTCGTGCGCCAACTGGAGCGCATGGGCGGAGTCCTCACGATCGACACCGGCCGGAAGTCGACGTGGATCCACGTGCGCGTTCCCCAATCGGCGTGGCAACGCGCCGCGCAAGCGCTCGCGGGCGCACTCGACGCCAAGACCTCGGCGCGCAGCCAGCTCGACCGCTCGCAAGAGGAAGTGGTCGCACACGAGACCGCCGCGATCGCAGCCGACTCGGTGCGCGTTGCAGCAACTCAGCTCGTGCTCGGCGTCGAGAGTCCGGCAGCGCATCTGCAAAACCTCTCCGAACGCGATGCCGGGGAAGCGCTGGCGTTCCAGCAGCGCTACTTCCGCCCCGACCGCGCCGTTCTGGCCGTGCGCGCGCCGCTTGGCGATGCGCAGATCGAGACAGCCATCCGCGCAAGCTTTGGCACGTGGGAACCGGGCAATCCGACGCCTGAAGGCGAGATCACGACAAAGGCTCGGCCTGCCCCGCGCGGAATCGCGTGGATCCAGGACCCGAAAGCCACAAAGGACTCGCCTTGCGACGCGGCGCTGCTGCTGCCGTGGCCCGATGCGTTGTCGCCGGACGCTGCGGCGCTGCACATGTTCGCCAATGCGACCACGATCGAAGGAGTCGGCGGGCGGCTGGAGCGGCTCATGCAAGAGGCGGGACTCGGCAAGGTCGAGTTGCGCGCTGAGACGCTGCGCTGCGGCGAAGGGACTGCGTTGCTCCTTCGCGGCACGATGACCGCACAGCAAGCGTTGCAGTTGCATGCGACTGCAGTCGCGGCGCGCCAGTCGATCCGCGACATCCCGCTGTCGTCGAGCGAGCGCACGCAGGCGCGCGCTGCCGCGTGGCTCAGCCTGCGCGAATCCGAATCCTCAGCGGCATCGCGACTGCGCAACGAAGTCGAGCGGATCCTGCTCGAGACCGACGCCACGGCGCAGCTGCGCCAGTTGGCTGCGCTCGAAATGCCGACCGCTTCGGACCTCAAGGCTCTGAGCACGTTCTTGGAGTTGCCCATCGCGATGGTCGTGCGCGGCGGCCCTGTGCCTGCTGGCGCAACCGGGGTTCGCCCGTGCCCCACTTCGCTCCAAGCGGCATCGATCCCGATCGCAGGAGAGGCCGATAGCGCGATGCGCGCAGCAGCGCTGCCTTGGCGCGCGCGCGCCATCGATGCCCTCGGCGGCGAGAGAGCGCTCACGGAACTGGATGGCTTCACGACATCGCGCCGCGTGGCCACCGTCGATGCGCCGGAGATCGAAGAGACGACGACGTGGAAGCGAAGCGGCGACGTGCTGCGCGTGCG
>CAIYFF010000048.1 GCA_903925435.1 uncultured Planctomycetota bacterium
ACTGGAAAGAACGGCGGCCAGTTGGTTCGATGCGGCGAGAATTTGCCCCTCTAACGGGAGCGAATTTTCGCGAAGGCGACTGGATTCGATGCCCGTCCGCCGCAAGACGAGGCAACCCATCAAGAGAGCTGCGGTGATCAGCAGAATCCGTTTCATGGATTGGTGGGCGCGCCTGTTGCGGGAGTTGAAACCCTTGCCTTCTGGTCCACGGCATCGAGCCATGACTGAATGAGTGGACGTGCATAGCGGGGGAAATTGTTTAAAGATCGTCTGGTTGTAGATAATCCGCCGTCGGGAGTCTCAACTCGGAAAGTCACCATGGGTTCGGCCCCGTTGGGTGATGATGGGTCGAACTGGTAGACGGTGAGCCGATGGTCCGGTTCGCCCCAGAAGGCACCGTATCTGTCGAGGAGTCTTAGTCGTTCGGTGTCCAGCGTTCCTTCTAGTTGGGTTAAGAAATCCCTGCGAAGGCTAAGGGCGGGTTTGGAGAGTCCCTGAAATTCAAAGGTCCTAACCTGATCGCGTGACCAGCCATCCAATTCTTCAGGGGTGGGTGCGACCGGGCGGGCAACCTTCAAGATTAGCGTCTGGTAGGCGGCCCAGAAACGGTCAATTGCAGATTCGACCTCGCGGGCTTCAGCTTCCGTGATTTGAAGAACGCTCCGGATTTCCGGGGACAGTTCACCCGATGCGTTTGCCTTTTCTTGGAATTGGAAGGCAGGAAGCAATCGCTTTGGCAGGCGCACCAAAGGAGCATTGTCGTCCCAGCGATAAGTGTTTGTGGCCGTGGAATCCGGGGCCGGTTTTGAAAGGCCGTCTTTCATCTGAGCCAACTGGGTGCGGGCGGCGGCCGTTTCGTTTCGGACGCGGAGCAGGGTACGGTCGAGTTGGGCCAGTTCTTGTTCGGCGTCCGCCACCTGTCCATCGAACCTTACTCGATCCCGCTCGAGCGAATCGACCGCCCGTTGGGCATGGGCCAGGGAGGCCGATTGCCAGGCGAGGGGCGCGAGCACGAGGACCCCGCAGAGCAGGGTGGTCTGGGTTTTGGTGAGGCTCATGACGGAAAGGAGCAACAGACCCAGGCCCGAGGCAGGGCCGCTGGCGGCCAAGCCTGCCGCTGCGGCGCTCGAGGCAAGCCCGGCTGGAACGGCCGGAGCGGCCTGGGTGGCTTGGCCGAGCAGGGCCGCACCGCCGGCGGAGGGCAGGGCGAAGCCACGGTTCCTGAAGAACTCCGTCACCCGCTCGAGGGCCCGGCTCACCCGCTTGCGGGCCGCGTCTTCGTCGATGCCCAGCGCGTTGCCCACTTCGCGCAAACTGCGTTCCTCCAGGAATCGGAGGACCAGCGCGAGGCGGTCGGCTTCCCGGAGTTGGAGCAGCGCCTCATCGAGCAGTGGAGTGAGATCCTCGGAGGGCTCGCCTCCGTGGAGCTCTGTCTCGGCCAGGGCGGCGGCAACTTCCTCGCGACGGCGGCGACGCACCTCGGAGCGGAAACGCGCCTTGGACTCCAGGATGGCCGACCGATGGAGCCATCCCGCGATGGTCTCGTGTCCGGCGAGGGCAGGGGCCTTGCGGGCCAGATGGACGAAGACGTTCTGGGTGATTTCCTCGGCCAGGCCGGTGTCTCCAACTTGTCGCAAGGCGGTGGCGAAGACCAAGTCCACATGCCGGCCTACCAGGGCG
>CAIYFF010000049.1 GCA_903925435.1 uncultured Planctomycetota bacterium
CGCATCGCATCGCATCCAACACCTCAAGCAACGCATCAACCATCCCTCAACCAACGCATGCTCATCATCAGATCGCATGCATGAGGTGATGATGATCACGCTTGATGCATGCAGATGACTCATCAAGCACGTTGAGGAATGACGAGGAGAGATTCGCAAGCAAGCAAACGATTGCTAGGCTTCGCGAACTCTCTCCTCATGCCATCAACCAAAGCCCTTTCCTCGACGAGTCGCGTACGAGTCGAGACCTCTGCTGGCTGTCATCGTCTCGTTGCTAGTCGCGCATGCGCGGCAGGCGATACGATCCTTCAAATCGACGGCGTCGTGCAAGCGACGCCGTCGCGCTATTCGGTGCAAGTTGGCGCCGAAGAGCACATCGAGCGTCCCATGGAGGTGACGCAGGACGAAGAAGAGCAGCGCTACCAGTGGCGCTTCCTCAACCACTCGTGCGAGCCCAACGCGATGCTGATCGATCGCGAATTGCGCGCGCTGCGGCCGATCCGTCGCGGTGAAGAGATCACGTTCGATTACCTCACCAACGAGTTCGACATGGCGACGCCGTTCCACTGCGGCTGCGGCAGCGAGCAGTGCGTTGGCGAGATCCGTGGCTTCCGCCATCTCGGCAAGACGCTGCGCAAGCGGCTCGCGCCGCGCGCGGCGCCTCACGTGATCGAGCTTGCGAAGCGCAACGGACTGCTCTGACGCGAGCAGCATGGTCGCCGCCTCGGCGCCGCGCCTGTTGCACGAGATCTTCGCGCAGACGGCGCGGCAGCACGCAAGCCGCATCGCAGTCGACGTAACGCCCGGCATCGGCCGGCCGTTGCGCCAGACTCGCACCTACCAGGAGCTGCAACGCGACGCAGCGGCGGTCGCGTCGGCTCTTGGCGCAGGCAGCGGTGAGCGAACGGTCGCGATCCTCCTGTCGCGCGACACCCCGTGGCTCTACGCGGCGCAACTGGGCGTGCTGCAGAGCGGCGCGGCCTACGTGGGGTTGGAGTCGCGGTTCCCCGATGAGCACATTCGCTTTGTGCTGGAGGACTGCGCGGCAAAGGCCGTGGTCACGGATGCGCAGGGGATCGGTCGGCTTCGGCCCTTGGTCGGCGACGCAGTGCAACTGCTCGACATCGAGACGTTGCGCGAGTCTCCGAGCATTGCGATCACGGCGCCGTCGGAGTCGATCGGCCCCGATCGACTTGCCTACCTGATCTACACGTCGGGCACGACCGGCAAGCCAAAGGGCGTGATGATCGAGCATCGCTCGGTCGTCAACCTCGTGCTGGCCGACGTCGGCGAGTTCCAACTCGGGCCGTCGGATCGCATCGCGCAGGGTTCGTCGCCGGCCTACGACTCGTCGGTCGAGGAGACCTGGCTCGCGTTCGCCGTCGGCGCCACGGTCGTGCCGATGGATGACGAAGTGGTGCGCCGCGGGCCGGACTTGTTGCCGTGGCTTCGCACCGAGCGCATCACGGTGCTGTGCCCGCCGCCCACGTTGCTGCGCGCGACGGGCTGCAAGGATCCGCTCGCGGCGTTGCCGGAGCTTCGCTTGCTCTACGTCGGCGGTGAAGCGCTGCCGCAGGAGCTGGCTGACTTGTGGGCCACGGGTCGTCGCATGGTCAACGGCTACGGCCCGACGGAGTGCACGGTCACCGTGACGCGCGCCGAAGTGCGTCCCGGCCAGCCGGTCACGATCGGCGATGCGGTGCCGGGCAGTCGCGCACATGTGCTCGACGAGGATCTGCGCGATGTCGCGTCTCCAGAATGGGGCGAACTCTGCATCTCGGGCGCGTCGCTCGCGCGTGGCTATCTCGGTCGCGATGAGTTGACGCGCGAGAAGTTCGTGCAGCATCCGCTCCACGGCCGCATCTACCGCACCGGCGACCGCGTGCGTCGCGGCGCGGACGGCGCGCTGGTCTACGACGGCCGTCTCGATGCGCAGGTCAAGCTGCGCGGGCATCGCGTCGAACTCGGCGAGATCGAGTCGCGCATCGCGGCGATGGAAGGCGTGCGCGCCGCGGCGTGCACGGTGCAAGCGGGCGAGACGCTGGTCGCGTTCGTCGTGGCGGCGGCCAGCGGCGCGAAGGTGGACTTCGATCGCATTCGCGCGCAACTGCGTCGCGATGTGCCTTCGCACATGGTGCCCGAGGTCTTCGCGTCGCTCGCGCAATTGCCGACGTCGGTTGGCGGCAAGCTCGATCGTCGCGCGTTGCCCAAGGTCGATGTGTCCGCGGGCGCGCCGCTCCAAGGTCGCGATCCACGCGGAGAGCTTGAGTTGCTGGTCGCCGGCGCATGGCAGAAGGCGCTTGCGCGCCCGCGCGTGCCAGCCGACGTCGACTTTTTCGAGATTGGCGGCAACTCGCTGCGCGCTGCGGTCGCGATCTCGCTGCTGCGCGACGATGTGCGCACGCGCGGCCTCGCGGTGCGCGATCTCTACGAGGCGCGCACCGTCGAAGCGCTCGCGGTGCGCGCTGCGACTGCGAGCGACGGCTTGCCGCCGGAGCGCGAAGTGCCTGTGTTGCAGGGGCGTCGCCCGCTGATTTGCACCGCAGCACAGACTGCATGGCTGCTCGGCGAAGTGGTCGGAGCAGCAGCGATCGGCTACTCCGCAGTGTTCCTCGCAGCGCCCTGGCTCATCGAGCAGTTGGGGCCGTGGACGTTTGCGTTGCTCGTGGTGCCGATTGCCGCCGCGGCGCAGTTGCTTTGGCTCCTTCCGTCGCTCGCGTTCGCGGTCGTCGCCAAGCGGATCCTCGTCGGTCGTTACGTCGCCGGTCGCCATCCCGTCTACGGGATGTGGTATCTGCGCCACTGGATCGTGTTGCGTTGCGTGCGCCACATTCCATGGAACGCGATCCATGGCACGGGGCTGCAGATCTGGGCCCTGCGTTGCCTCGGCGCGCGGATCGGCCGTCGCGTGCATCTGCACCGCGGCGTCGACTTCCTCAGCGGCGGCTGGGACCTGATCGACATCGGCGACGACGCGTCGTTGGGCCAAGAGAGCTCGCTTGGCATGTGCGAGTATGACGACGGCTGCGTCGTGCTCGCGCCCGTGCGCATGCACAGCGGCTCCACGCTCGAAGTGCGCGCGAGCCTCGATGGCGGCGCGAGCCTTGGCGAAGGAGCGTGCATCACCGCGTTGTCGATCGTGACCGAAGGAAGTCACGTGCCCGCCGGCGAACGGTGGGAGGGCGTTCCGGCCAAGAAGGTCGGGCTCGTGGCACAGCCGCCGGCGATCACCTGCGGCGGGGAGCGCATGTCGCCGTTCGCCTACTCGGCGATGACGCTCGTGCTGCGCTTCGTCGCGGCATGGGCTGGGTTGTTGCCGCTGTTGTTCACGACGGGCTTCCTTCTGCATGTCGCCGGCGACGCAGAAGGGCTGCAAGAGTGGCTCCATGATCCGACGGTCGGAGTCGGCTCGTTTGGGTTGTTTGCGCTCGCGATCGCGCTTGCGATCATCGTCTCGCTCACGCTGCAAGCGCTCGCGATGCGCGTGATGCCGTCGATTCCAGCCGGCGTGATGCGCACGCACAGCGCGCTTCATCTGCTGACGCAGATGCGCACGCACTCGGTTGACCTCGCAGGCTTCTGGCTCGCGGGCACGTTGTTCTGGCCGATGTGGCTGCGGCTTGCCGGTGCGCGCATCGGCGAGAAGGCGGAGATCAGCACGATCCTCGATGTGCTGCCTGAGCACGTCGAGATCGGCAACCGGTGCTTCTTGGCCGACGGCATCTACCTCGGCGGTCCGCGCATCGATCGCGGCACGGTCGAGGCGCGGCCGTTCCGCCTCGGCGATGGCACGTTCATGGGCAACCACGTCGTGGTGCCGCAAGGCGTGCAGATGGATGGCGGCATCCTGCTCGGCGTCGCGACGGTCGCAGATCCCGTGCGCATGACGAAGGGCACCTCGTGGTTCGGGCATCCGAGCTTCCAACTGCCGCAGCGCGAAGTGATCAAGGCGGATGACTCGGTCACGATGACGCCTCGCGTCGTGCGCGTTGCCAACCGTGTGTTCTGGGAAGCGCTGCGTTTCTCGGTGCCGCTCGCTCCTGCAGTCGCGTTTGTGTGGTGGACTGAGCAACTTGCGCCGTGGTCCGCATCGGACCCGATGTTGTGGCTGTGGGCCGCTCCGCTCGCGTCGCTCGGATTTGCGTGGGGGCTCGCAGTGCTCGTGATCGCGATCAAGTGGGCTCTGCTCGGCCAGATGCGCCCCGGAACGCACGCGCTGTGGAGCTGCTGGTGTAGCCGATGGGACTTCGTCTACGTCGCGTGGGAGTTCCTCACGCGGCAGGCGCTCACGCGGTTGTCAGGCACGTTGTGGATGGCGTGGTATCTGCGCGCCATGGGCGTCAAGGTCGGCAAGCGCGTCGTGCTCGGCAACGGCTTCGCGCAGGTCGTGGATCCCGACATGCTCGAGATTGGCGACGACGCGACGGTCGACACGATGTTCCAAGCGCACAGCTTCGAAGATCGCGTGCTCAAGCTCGACCACGTCAAGGTCGGCCCGCGCGTCACGCTGCGCAGAGGGTCGGTGATCCTCTATGGCGCGGTCTTCGGCGAGGCGTGCATCGTCGAAGGCCACAGCGTCGTGATGAAGAACGAGAAGCTTCTGCCGCGCCGCACCTACGTTGGCGCCCCGACACAACCCGCTCGCTGACGATCGCGTGCGCGGCTTCTGCGATCAGCGAGCGCGGATCGGCTGCGCGGTGCGCACTTCGCTGCCGGTCGCGGTTGTCACCGCATACGGGAACGGCTCATCCGTCGTCGCCGCGCCGACGCGGCCTTGCTTGTCGACAGCGAGCACGCAGAAGTTCAGCCGGTAGCCGCGCGGATCCTTCTTGGCGATCGCGTGCAGCGTCTCTTCGCATGCGGTCTGCGGGTCCATGCCTTGTCGCATGCGCTCGACGATCGCGTAGGTCGCGCAGTGCCGCATCACGTTCTCGCCAACGCCCGTTGCGCCTGCGGCTCCGACTTCGTTGTCGACGTAGAGCCCGGCGCCGAGGATCGGTGAATCGCCGACGCGGCCCGGCAGCTTGTCAGCCATCCCGCTCGTCGAGCATCCGCCCGCGAGGTCGCCGTTGGTTGCGAGCGCGAGCAGCGTGACGGTGTCGTGGCCAGACGGCTCGCGCGCGCTCGTTGCCTTTTGCTGCCACGCCTTCTTCTGCGCTTCGTGCGCGCTCACGTCGACGGTCTCGAGCCCCTTCGAAAGCGCAAACCAACGCGCGCCTTCGCCGACGAGCATCACGTGCTTCGTGTCTTCCATCACGCGCCGCGCGGCGGTGATCGGATGCACGATGCCTTCGAGGCCGGCGACACTGCCCGCGCCGCACGTCTTGCCGTCCATGATGCACGCGTCGAGCTGCACATAGCCCGCCGCGTTCGGACGACCGCCGAGTCCAACCGAGCCATCTGGCGACAACTTCTCGACTGCGCGCACGCCTTGCTCGACGGCGTCGAGCGGCGAAGCGCCG
>CAIYFF010000050.1 GCA_903925435.1 uncultured Planctomycetota bacterium
AGCCCTGGGGTGGCGTCTGCTGTTGCCCCTGCGTGCGTTGCTGCTGGTTGCCCTGCTGTTGCTGATCGCCTTGTTGGGCGCCTTGCTGCGACTGCTGGGCTCCTTGCTGCGAGCGTTGTCCGCCCTGCTGCGAACTCTGCGGCTGCTCACCGCTCTGGGTGTTCGATTGCGGCTTCGCGCCTTCGCTTTGGTTGGTGTCGCCGCGCTCGGTTGCGTCCTTCTGCTGCTGCAGGCTTTGGCCCGCCGCGCGCAGCGCATCCTCGGCCTTGGCCAACGCATCGGCGGCTTGTTGCTCCGCTTGCTCGCCGGACGGCGCATTGCGAAGTTCGCGCTCGGTGGCGTCGGCGTTGGACGCCATGCGGTCTGCAGTGCGTTGCGCGTCTGGGTTTTGGTCAGCCTGTCGACTGCGCGCTTCCTCGATGGAGCGCATCGCGGCCTGCATGTCCAGTTGCGCTTCCTTCGCGTCGCCTTGCTGAGCCTTTGCTGCGGCTGACCGCAGTTGCTCCTCTGCCTTCTGCATCGCATTCGCGGCGCTGGCATCGCTTGGCTTGCGCTCGGCCTTTGGGCGAGGATCGCTGGCGTCGAGCCGCTGCTGCAAGGCCTTGCTTGCCTCGGCGAGCTGCTCGGCTGCCGCCGCATTCTGGCCGCCTTCCTTTTGCTCCTGCTGTTGGGCCGCGGCCTTGGCCTGTGCGGCCGCTGCTTGGAGCTTCTGCTGCTGCTCTTGCGGCGTGCCTTGCTGCGCGTCCTTCAGCGCCTCGCGCAGCGATTGCCACTGCGTGTTCGCCTCGCGCGCGCCTTGTCGGTCGGGCCGCATCGGCGAGCGCTGCAACTCGGCCTGCAACTTGTCGGCGGCCTCCTGCATCGCGCGTTGGTCGCCGCCTTGGGTGGCTTGCTGGAGTCGCTCCGCCGCTTGCTGAAGGTCTTCCTTGCGTTGCTGGTCGCGCACATCGGCCGCGACCTCGCGCGCGCCTTCCAGCAGGTTGCCAAGGTCGAACTGCTGCTTCTTGTTCTCTTCCGCAGCGCCGCTGCGTTCGCCCGCGGCTTGCTGCTCCAGCGTGGCTTGGTTTTGCAGCAACTGCTCGACCCGCTTCAGCGCGTCTTCCAACACCGGTCGCCGCGTGCCGGCTGAGCGAGCATTGCGTTGCGCCTCGTTGGCCTGGTCGCGCGCGAGTTGCTGTAGCTGCGCGTCGATCGCTTGCTCGTCGGCGTTGGGCTCGCGCTCGCTCGAGCGCTGCGTCTCTTGCTGGAGCCGCTGCTGGCGCTCCTCGGCTTGCCGGATGCGGTCAGCGAGTTCGCCGAGCTTCTCGATCTCCTGCTCCATGTTCTCTGTGGAGCGGCGTTGCAGCAGGATGTTGAGCAGGCGCTCGATGTCGGCGATCACTTCCTGTTGCTTGCGAAGCGCGTCGCTGAGGGCATTGGCCGCGAGGTTGTCGCGGATCGAGGCAACGTCTTCGAGGAGCCCGGAGCGCTGCAGGTGCTCCAGTCCTTGCTGCAGCAGCGCGACCTGTTCTTGCTTGCCTTCGCGCACATAGCGCTCCTTCAGGCGGTCCATCAGGTCGCGCAGTCGGCCTGCCTTGCGAAGGATCTCGTCCTGGTCGCGGCGAAGGCGCTCGATCTGCTGCTGCGGGTCTTGGGCTGGTTCTTGCGCTGCGGCCTGTGCGTGGCATGCGAGCGCGAGGAGCAGAGCGGCATGGCGGAGAAGGGGGGCCTTCATTTGCTTCCTTGCGTCTGTTGGGTGCGGCTCTGGACGTCGCGTTGCTTCTCGATGAGAGAACGCGCCTCCTGCACCAGGTCCTGGTAGTCGTTCCACTCGTCGAGCTTCGACAGCATCTCCTGCAGGCTCGCGATCACCTTGTCTTGCATCGCGAGCGCTTGCTGCAGGCCTTGCTGCATGGATTCCATCGAAGCGGCAACCTGCGCTTCTGCGAGCTTGCGCAGCAATGGCGGCGACAACTCGGATGCGAGCGAATCCGCCAGCAGCGTCATGCGCAGGATGGGATCGAGGCTCTGTTCGAGCGCGCCGATCGAGCCTGCTTGCCGTGCCTTCGCGAGGTCGCGGTAGAACGCGGGCGAGAACGGTTCCGGCTCCGCGTGCTCTTTGTGCCACTGCTCGTAGAACGCGACGACGGCCGGCAGCGCCGGGCTCGGATCGAGCCGGTTCCACAAGTGCATGTCGAACGCGCGCATCGCGCCCCGCAGCATCCGTTCGGACGCGGTCTGGATGCGGCCCTGGCCGACTTCGATTGCCGTGATCTCTTGCGCGGTCGCGGCCGACGGGCGTGGGCTCGTCGCCATCAGATCGGTGAGCCGCGCGCGGCGGTCGTTCTGCAGGTCGAGCGCTTGCTCGGCCTCTTCGCGCAGCGAGCGGAAGTGACGGCCGATCGCCGCCGACAGCTGCGCTTGGTCGACGATCTGCACTTGGCGTCGCGGCAACTGGGTCGTGTTCGGCGTCGGTTCTTTGTTGTCGACGAGGTCGATCTGCAGCGCGAGGCCATCGGAGGCGCCTTGCTGCGGCAGCAGCTCCTTGAGCTCCACCAATTGCATCACGACGCGCTCGTTGCGCTGCGCTGCGTCGGATGTCGCCGTTGCGAGCAGGTCCTTCTGCGTCACGCGGCCTTGGCCCGCGTCGATCTGCAGCGTGCCTTGCAGCAAGCCGAAGTCGTCCTTCGCTTCTGCTCGCACGCAGAGGATCGCCTCGGGCAGCAGCAACGTGTTGGATTCGTCGTCGGGGCTGAGCCAGCGGCCGACGGGTGCGTAGTCCTGCAGCGCGCTGATGGAGTAGGCGCCCGGGTTGGGGTTCTTGAGGCCGCCGTCGCCGATCATCTCGACCGTGTAGCGATCGCTCTGCTCGACCGTGAACGATCCGATGAGCCAGGTCGCCGCGCCGGCGTCGTCGACGATCTCCTCGGCGGTGAGCGGCACGCGCTTGTTGCTCTCCAAGAACACGAGCGAGGCGCTGGTGACCTTGGTCGTCGCGCGCACGGACACCTTTGCTTGCGTGCCGATCAGCGCCTCGATCGCGCCGCCAGACTGCACTTCGAGCGCCTTCTTGGTGTAGGCCGGCGGAGTCAATGCAGCCTTCACGTCGGCGACGAGCGGTGGGTGGATCGTCACGACGGTGACTTCGCGATCGCCGCGGTCGTCGTCGCCACCGCGCGCATGGAACGTGAAGCCGGAAGTCACGCGGCGGAACACGTGGCGGAAGCGCGAGCCAGGGCGCTGCGCCGTTGCGATGCTGCGAAGCGCGCCGGCGCTCGTCGTGACGTCTAGGAACACTTCAGCTGGCACGACGCCCTCGGCCAACACCGATACGGGCAAGTCTGCGCCAGCGGGCAGCACGAGTGTCGTGGCGCCGTCTTGGTCTTGCCGCTGCAGGTCTGCGCCTGCGGGCGGAAGCTCGACGACGAGTTGCGTCTCGCGCGGATACGAGACGTCGAATCCGAGATGGCGCCACACGAACGCCGCAGCGGTGTCTGGCGCCGCGATGGCAGCCCCGAACACGATCGCGAGCGCGCAGGATGCGGCCGCCCAAAGTCGCCGCGTTCGCGTCGGCACGAACAACTGGTCCAACGGCAACTGCTGCGCTTCTCGCGCAGCGTCGGCCAGAACCTGCTCGATCATCGCGGGCGACTGATTGCGCAGCGCAGCGCCGCCGTCTTGTTCGAGGTCGCGCTTCAGCTGCACTGCGGAGACGAGCCGCTCGTGCAGTTGTGGGAACGCGCGCTCGAGCATCACTGCCGCATCGGTGGCGGAGAACCGCCGCGTGGCCGGGTAGACCAGGAAGCGCCAGCCCGCGAATCCAAACGCAGCGAGCGCCGCGAGCGTGTGGAACACGCGGATCGGCGCAGGCAGCCGGAGCACGTGATCGAGCGCGAATGCGCCGAGCGCGATCGCGGTGGGCAGCAGCAGCGTCGAAGCGAGGCCGTGCCACGCAAAGCGAGTGCGAACGCGTGCGAGCTGTCCTTCGAGCAGCGCGTCGATTCTTTGCGAGAGCGCTTTGCGCGCCGCGTCATCGAGGCGCTCTTGCGTGGACGGCGACGGGACTTCGGTGGGTTCTGCCACGTTCAGCGCTGGAAGATGGGCAGGTATTGGAGGGGGATCTGCAGGATCAGCGTGGCGACTGCGGTGCCAAACGCGGGACCGGGGCCGACATCATTGGGCCAGCTGCCATCCGGTCGCTGCATGCGCAGCAGGCGGCTCTTCACCTCGGCGAAGTAGCGCCGCCACTGCGGGCCGCCGGTGATGTAGTAGGCCTGCACCGCGTAGTAGTGGCCGTAGTAGAAGAAGTAGTGGCCGTGCTCGTTCTGGTCGTTGAACGTGAACAGCTCGCGATCCATGTAGTCGAGCGCGTCCTTGATGACCGGGCTGTCGTATTCGCCGGCCGCATACAACGTCGTCACGCCGGCGCCGGTGAGCGGAAACGTCGCGCGCGTCTGTTCCTTGAGCTGGTAGCGGAACGAGCCGCCTTCATCGCCGTAGCCGCCGCGGCCGCGCCAAGGACGGCGCGATGCGCGTTCGTTGCTGCGCACGGCGCTGCGATAGACGTAGTTCTGCGCGTTGCGAATCGTCGTGGCCGGCACGTGGATGCCGACGTTGCGCGCGCTGCGCAACGCGAGCACCTGGCACACGGTGATCGACATGTCCGACTCGCGCGCAAACGGGCGATAGCGCCAGCCGCCTTCTGCGTTCTGCGACGAGACGATCAGGTTGACCGACTGCTGCAGCACGCTCTTCACGCGCGGGTTGTTCGACATGCCGTAGATCTCGGCGAGGAACAACGTGGCGAACGCATGGCTGTACATGCGCGAGCCGTTCTCGGTGATGTAGCCGTCGTCCTGCGCGCACGAGAGCACGTGGTCGAGGCCCTTCGTGATCGTCTCGCCATACTTGCCGCGGTCGGGCAGGTGGCCGCCAGCGAGGAAGCTGATGCACGCGAGCGCCGTGACTCCGACATGCGGAAGCGGGCGGTTGTCGACGGTCTCGTAGTCGCTGTTGAGCTTGTAGCCGACGAGTTGGTCCCAGCTTCCCGTGCGCTCCTGCGTCTTCTGCAGGTATTGGAGCCCGCGTTCGATCGCGGCCTTCGTCTCGGCGTCGACGAGGTGGTCGTCGACCGAGCTACGGATGCGCTGCTCTTGTGCGGCGGCGCGTTCGCTCAATGCAGTTGGCGCTGCGAATGCGAGCATGCAGGCAAGCGTCGGGAGCGGATTGCGGAGTCGGGTCATTTGGGTTCCTCGCCTGCGCCGAACAAGAACAGCCGCGAGTCGGTGACGAGCACAGTGTAGGCCTCGGCGGTGGCCAACTCATGGGCCGACCGCGGCGTGGCTGCAACGACGAGGCTGGTCTTGCCGCCCGGCAGGGCCGAAGAACGGTCCGCCGTGCGCAGCGCGTAGAGGCGGACTGGCCCGGTCGAGCGACGCGACTGGGTCGCGTAGACGAGCAGGCCGTCGCGGATCCACGGCGTTCTCAGCACGTCCTCCGACGAGCTGCCCGCCGGCGTCTGGAAGGGTTCTTCGCCGTCCTGGAGCGGAAGGCAGACAAGGCGGCGGTCGCCGTTGTCGGGATCGAGGTCGGACAGCAGGAGTCGCTCCGGTGACGGCGCATCCGTGCGCAGACGGCGCCAGTTGAGGACCTGGATGTCGTTGCCGAGGCCGATGGTGCGGACTTGCGCGCCGGTCTTCGCGTCGAGCACGAACGCTTCGCCGAGCACTGCCGGTCGTCCGCCGCGCGCAGGCGCGCCGCCGGCGATCAGGGCGATGCGACCATCGCGCAGCGCCTCCATCGCGAGCGACTGACCCTGCTTGCCGGTCCACTGCCAGGCGACGCTGCCATCCATCGCCATCGCGATCAGCGCCGGCGCGCCGTCGCCGCGCAGCGCTCCGTCAAGTGGCACGTAGATGCGTTCTGCGTCCGCGAAGAAGCGCTGCAACAGCAGCGGCGACTGGATCACTTCGGGCGGCGCCTTGGCCGCTTGCTGCAACTCTGCGCCAAGCCCGATCGCCGCGGTCGTGCGTCCGGTCAACGGATCGATGCGCAAGAGCGTGGTGGGGCCGCCTTCTTGCGTGCGCGTCAGCAGCAGGTCCGTCGCGGTCGGACGCGGCTGCGGCGCATAGTCCGCGCCGCTGAAGTCGCGAGCGAACACTTCGCGCCCGGTCAGTGGTTCGATGCCGCTGAGCGTGACGCGGTCGTCGCCTCGGCGCTGCGTGACGAGCAACACGCCGCCCAGAACGCCGTGGCACACATGCAGCGTCTCGTCTTGTCGCAGCGACCAGATGGCCGCGCCGGTGCGCGCGTCGATCGCGTCGATGCGTTCTAGTGAAGGCACGACGAGCACGCCGCCGCAGAGCCACATGCGCTCGACGCCTCCGGTGCGATGCACGAAGCGCGTCGGCAACGCAGGGTCGCCGAGGTCGAGCCCGCGCACCTGGTCCTCGATGCCGATGTAGATCATCGGCGGGATCGGCGGCGAGAAGCCATCGACGACGCGCAACGGCAACGCGCGCATCGACGCAGGTGGCGCGGGGTTTTCGATCTCGCGCACGACCGCAGCCGGCAGCGACATGCGAAGCGATGCGGCCTCCGGCGCTGCGGCCATCGCGAATGCGCGCGCGACGTCCGAGTAGCTCTTGCCGTCGTCGCGCGGCCAGTCCGATGCTGTGGTGTCGCCCTGCAGCGTCGCCATCAGCGCATGCGCAAACGCCAGATTGCCGCGAATGCGCGCGGCCTCGGCTGCGCGGCGCACCGTCCCGGGATGGCGCGCTTCGCCACGCGAGTTGCGCGACCACACGTCGATCGCGGTGGCGAGGTCGCCGCTCTCGACCGCCGCATCGAGCAGGCGCTGCTCGGCAATGCGCGCGGCGTCGCTGTGTGGATACGACTCGCAAACGATGCGCAGCGCGCGCGCATCGGATCCCGCGGCGGCAAGGCGCTCGGCTGCAGCTTGCTCGATCGATGCGTATGCGGCGCGACCGTTGGCTTCGAGGATGCCCGCGATCTCGGCGTGCGCCACTTCGGCGACCGTGCGGCGCAGCAGCGCGCTCTTGCCGTGGCGCATCAACAACTCCTGCCAGGCGGCGAGTCGTTCTGCGGGATCGTTGCACAACCGCGCGAGGCGCCACGCGACGTAGACCTCGACGTCGACGGGGCCGAGCGCTTCGGGCAATGGAGACGTGGCCCCGCGTCCGCGCTGCAACAGCACGGCGAGTTCGCGGCGCAACGCTGCCGCGTCGTCGGCTGTGCGCTCCAACACGAGCGACTGCGCGCGCAAGAACGCAATCTGGTCCGGCGCGATCTCGCGCGCGTCGATGAGCAAGGCGAGCGCATCTGCGCCGCGCTTTTGTTCTGCGCGCACAAGCGTGGCGTCGAACAGCCGACGCAAGAACGTCGCGTGCAGCGGATGTTCCTTCGGCAGACCTTGCGCGACGCTGGCCGCGACTCCGCGACGGCACAGCGCCTCGATCTCCACTTCGCTGCCTGCGCCGCCTGCTGCGGTCAGCGTGCACATGCGGAGGATCGCGGCGGGATCGTCGGGCGATGCCTCCATGATCTTGCGGCTGCGCTCGCGCAGCGCCGCGACATCGGCGAGCGCCTCGAATGCGCCGTTGCGCAGCGAGATCGCAATCCCGTCGACGAGCAGCAGGTTGCCCGGCGCGGCGAACGTGAGTTGCGGCGCGTCTTCTGCGCGCGAACCATCGGGCATCACGACCTTGATCGAGTCCTGGCGCGGGATCCAGATGCGACCGTCCGTGAGCGCGGGCCGCGGGAACTCGTCTTGGTCGTCGAACAGCGGGTCGCGCGCGCTGATCTGACGGATCGGTGCGGGGCGTTCGAGCGGAGCGCTGGGCCGCGCCTTCACTGCGACAACGCCAGCGCCCGAGAACACGAACTCGTCGCCGAGCGCGCCGCACAGCCAGCGCACGTCGTTGTTGCCGTTTGCCTTCGCTTCGTGCGCGATGCGCCACAGCAA
>CAIYFF010000051.1 GCA_903925435.1 uncultured Planctomycetota bacterium
CTGCCGCATGCGCTTGCTCGGCGCCATCGACGACGCGCGCGCGATCATCGAACGCGACGCGATCGACGACGAGCAGCAGTTCGCTGGGAGCAGCATCTGGCCACGCTGCGTCCGTGCGAACTTCGACGCCTTCGCGCAGCGCGCGCAAGAAGCCGCGCTCCTTCCACTGCGCTCGCAATGCCTCTTGCCACGCGCGCGCCTTGTCGACAGCGGCGGCTTCCTCGCCCTTCACTTCATCGGGAACGGCGACGGGCGCGAGCAGATAGCCCTTCTTGCCCTTCCATCGCACCGCGAGGTCTTGGCCGATGCGACTCGGCGACCATGCGACCAGTTCTTGTCCATGCGTCGGGCAATGCGGGCGCCCGATGCGCGCATAGAGCAATCGCAGGTAGTCGTGGATCTCCGTCGTCGTGGCGACGGTCGATCGCGGGCTGCGCACGCCATGCTTTTGGTCGATCGCGATCGACGGCCCGAGCCCGTCGAGAACGTCGACTGGCGCGCGGTCCATGCGGCCGAGGAATCGACGCGCATACGTGGACATGCTCTCCAAGAAGCGACGCTGGCCTTCTTGGAACAAGGTGTCGAACGCGAGACTCGACTTGCCAGAACCCGACGGGCCCGTCACCACGGTGAAGCGATCGAGCGGGATCTCGCAGTCGATGCCCTTCAGGTTGTGCGTGCGCGCGCCCTTGATCGTGATCGCAGTCGGCCGAACCGTGCGCGCGACCGCAGGGGCCTCGCCTGCTTCGCTCGCTGCGCGGCGTTGTGGCTCCATCAAGGCGCGAAGCGCGCGCCCCGTATGCGAACCGTCGGCGTGCATCACCTGCTCCGGCGTGCCCTGCGCCACCACCAGGCCGCCACCGGCGCCACCTTCAGGGCCCAGGTCGACGATCCAATCCGCCGCGCGGATCACGTCGAGGTTGTGCTCGATCACCAGCAGCGAGTTGCCGGAGTCGCAGAGCCGCTGCAAGCAGTGCAGCAAGTGGCCGATGTCGTGGAAGTGCAGTCCCGTCGTCGGCTCGTCGAGGATGTAGAGCGTCTTGCCGGTCGCGGGACGCTGCAGTTCGGACGCGAGCTTCACGCGCTGCGCCTCGCCGCCAGACAGCGTCGTCGATGGTTGCCCGAGCTTCAGGTAGCCGAGCCCGACGTCCCGCAAGGTCTGCAGCGGCCGCGCAATCTTCGGCAAGTCATGAAAGAGCGCGTGCGCTTCGTCGACCGTCATCTCGAGGACGTCGTGGACGCTCTTGCCCTTCCACGTGATCTCCAACGTCTCCGGGTGGAAACGCGCGCCATTGCATTGGTCGCACACCACCTCGACGGGAGCGAGGAAGTTCATCTCCAGCGTTGTGACGCCAGCGCCCTCACACGCTTCGCACCGACCGCCCGGCACGTTGAAGCTGAATCGCCCCTTCTCGTACTGCCGCAGCTTTGCCTCGGGCAACTGCGCATAGAGGTCGCGGATCAGCGTCCAGACATCGGTGTAGGTCGCCGGGTTGCTGCGCGGCGTGCGACCGATCGCCGACTGGTCGATCTCGACGAGCTTGTCGATGCCTTCGAGCCCCGTGACCCGCTTGCAGCGATCGCTCTTGGTCGGCTGCTCAGAGAGCGTGGCCTGGATCCACGGCTTCAGCACGTGGTGCACAAGCGTTGACTTGCCCGAACCGGACACGCCGGTCAGCGCGACGAAGCGGCCGAGCGGGAACGCGACGTCGATCGAACGCAGGTTGTGAAAGCGCGCGCCTTCGATCCGGATCGCGCCCTTGTCCGCGTCGCGACGCCGATCGGGCATCGGCACCTTCAACTCGCCGCGCAGGTACTTGCCCGTCAGCGAATCCTTGATGGCCTCGACTTGCTTTGGCGTGCCAGACGCGATGACCTCGCCGCCGCCAGATCCAGCGCCCGGACCGACGTCCACGAGCCAATCGCTGTTGCGGATCGTGTCTTCGTCATGCTCGACGACGAGCAGCGTGTTGCCGCGATCGCGCAAGGCGAGCAGCGTGCGCAACAACCGTTCTTGGTCGCGCGCATGCAAGCCGATCGACGGCTCGTCGAGCACGTAGAGGATGCCACGCAAACCCGCGCCGACTTGCGCTGCGAGCCGGATGCGCTGCGACTCGCCACCCGACAGCGTCCGCGCGGGACGCGCGAGCGTGAGGTAGCCGAGGCCGACCTCATCGAGGAACACGAGCCTGCGTTCGATCTCGCGCAGGATCTCGCGACCGATCTCCAGCTCGTTGCCGGAAAGCGCAATGCCGCGAACCCACTCGAGCGCCTGCGACACCGGCAGCGCGAGGACTTCGGGCAACGAGCGTTCGCAGAACATCACAGCGCGCGCCGCTGCGCACAGGCGATCGCCATCGCAGTCGGGGCACTTCACGGCGGCGCGATAGCGATCGAGATGGCGCGCGCGCGACGGGCGGTAGACGCGCTCCAAGTGCGCGAGCAAACCCGGGAACGCGATGCGGTCCATGCCCGACGTCTCCAAGGACGCGCCGCGCCGCTGCCAGCGGAACTCGAACGTCTTGCTGCCACTGCCGTGCAGCACGACCTTCTTCGCTTTGCTGGGCAGCTCCTTCCACGGAGTGTCGATGTCGAATCCGAACGCACTTCCTACGGCATCGAGGTGGTCGAGCGTCAGCGTGCTGTAGACGAGCTTGCCCTCGTCGGTGAACAACGGCAGCGCGCCGTCGCGCAACGACTTGTTCTCGTCTTCGACCAGCAACGCCGCGTCGAAGCCAAACGTCTCGCCGAGGCCTTCGCACTTCGCGCACATCCCGATCGGGCTGTTGAACGAGAACAGGCGCGGCTCCAACTCCGGCAAGCCGCCGTGGCCTTCGGGGCAAGATCGCTTCGCCGAGAACACGCGGTAGCCATCCTCGCCCCATGCGAGCGCACACGTGCTGTCGCCGAGCGCAAGCGCTTGCTCGACCGCCTCGGCAAGTCGCGACCGCGTGTCTTGCGCGAGCGTCAGCCGGTCCACGACGAGTTCGATCGTGTGGTAGACGTAGCGCTCCAACACGATGTCTTCGTCGAGTCGGCGCACGACGCCGTCGATGCGCGCGCGCACGAAGCCCTTGGCCCGCCACTCCGCGAGTTCCTTGCGGTACTCACCCTTGCGTTCCCGCACCACCGGCGCGAGCACCATCGCGGCAATGCCAGCATGGTCGCGCAACATCGAGTCGACGATGCGATCCGGGTTCCATGCCTCGATGCGCGCGCCGCACTCCGGGCAACTCGGCACACCGAGCCTCGACCACAAGAGGCGCAGGAAGTCACCGACCTCCGTCAGCGTGCCGACCGTGCGTCGCGCGCTGTGGCTCGTCGACTTCTGGTCAATCGAGACGGTCGGCGACAGTCCCTCGACGAGGTCGACCTTGGGCTTCTCCATCTTGCCCAAGAACTGGCGCGCATACGAACTCAGGCTCTCGAGGAAGCGGCGCTGCCC
>CAIYFF010000052.1 GCA_903925435.1 uncultured Planctomycetota bacterium
GCATCATGCTCGCGCTCACCGCGAAGGGCGAAGTCGTCTACGACAAGCGCGACATCGGCATCGGCTCGGTGCGCGCGACGGTGCGTCGCCTCCTGCAGAAGGAGAACGACATCCCTGTGATCATCCAGGCGGACACCACGGTGCCCACGGGCCTGCTCGTGCGCGTGATCGACGAGGCCAAGCTCGGCGGCGCGCAGAAGGTCAACCTCGCGACGGCGAAGCCGGCATCGAACTGAGGAACGCTCTGTGTCCCGCCACGATCGTCGCAAGTTCTCCATGCGTTTCCGGCGCGCGTCAGCGACCTTCTTCGGCGGGACGCTGCTGACGCTCGCGTTCTTCTTGATCCTGCCGGTGATCCAAGCGTTCACCGCCTCTCAGTCGACGGACACGATGCTGCGCAGCGTCGACTCCGTCGCGTTGCCGCCGCCTCCTCCTCCGCCACCTGAGGTCGAGGAAGAGAAGCCGCCCGAAGAGGAAGAGAAGCCGCCGGAGATGCAGCCGGAGACCCCGCCGCTGGATCTGTCGCAGCTCGAGCTCGCGTTGGATCCAGGCGTAGGCGGCGCTGGTGGCACGGGCGACTTCACGATCAAGCTCGGCAACCTCGGCGGTGGCGGCGAAGGCGAAGAAGGCGGCGGCACATTCAGTGTCGCGGACCTCGACCAGCAGCCGCGCGTGCTCTACCCGCACAACCCGACGATGACGCCGGCGATCCGTCGCAAGGCGCCGGGCACGGTCTACATCGTGTTCCTCGTCGACGAAGAAGGCCGCGTGCAGAACCCGGTGGTGCAGCAATCGCCGGATCCCGTGTTCGACCGCGCCGCGCTCGACGCGATCAAGAAGTGGAAGTTCGAGCCCGGCAAGCGGAACGGCAAGCCCGTTCGCTTCCGCATGCGGCAGCCGATCACGTTCAAAGACAAGTAGCCCCGGACAGCATTCCCGGACCCGTAGCCATGACCCGCAACAGCATCCGTCAGGTCCTCTCGTTCGCCGTCGCTTGCGCAGTCGCGTTGGCGCAGGACGCGCCGAAGCCCGAGATCTCGCCGCGCGCTCGCGAACTCACGCAGGCTGAGCGCGCCGTGCTCCAGGGGCCGGACTTCCAGAAGCGATTCGCCGAGAGCTATCTCGCCGAGAGTGACATCGAGCCCAAGATTGGCCCCGTCGAGCGCGAAGCGCTGACGAAGGTCATGCAGCTCATCTCTGCCGAGAAGCTGCCCGAGGCGCTGACCGAACTCGCTGCGTTGGCCAGCCCTGATGCGAGCGCGGTCTACGACTTCACGATTGGCAACCTGAACTACCAGCAGGAGAAGCCGGCGGACGCGGCGAAGAGCTACCAGGTCGCGGTTGCGAAGTTCCCGAAGTTCCGTCGCGCATGGGCGAACCTCGGCCAGATCCAATACCGCGAAGGCGACTTCAAGTCGGCGCGTCGCGCGTTTGCGCGCGTGATCGAGCTCGGTGGCGGCGATGCGATGCTCTACGGCCTGCTTGGCGTGTGCCACGCGCGCTCGGCTGACGACATTGCCGCGGAGTCCGCGTTCCGCATGGCGAGCCTGCTGCAGCCCGAAACGATTGATTGGAAGATGGGCCTCGCGGAGAGCCTGTTCCGCCAGCGTCGCTTCGCGGATGCCGCGGCCCTGTTCCGTTCGATGACCGAGCAGAGCCCGGAGCGAGCCGACCTGTGGAAGTTCGAAGGCGAGGCGCAGGCGATGCTGGGTGAGCCCATGCGCGCGATCGAGTGCTTCGAGATGGTGACGCGCCTCGGCGCTGCGTCAGCCGCAACCTACAACAACCTCGGCGACCTCTACGCGAGCCAGCAGCTGTTCGACCTCGCAGTCTCGTCCTACCTCGGCGCGCTCGGCGCGGACCCAAAGGCGAAGACCGACCGCGCGCTGCGCGCGGCCAAGTTCTTGTGCGCGAACGGCGCGCATGCCGACACGCGCACCCTGGTCGACGGCGTCGAACAGAAGCGCCCGGAGCTCGCCGCGAGCGAGAAGAAGGAGATCCTCTCGCTGCGCGCAAGCCTTGCAGTCGCACAGGGCGCGTCGGCCGAAGAAGCCGCGGCGCTGGAGAAGCTCGTGGAGCTCGATCCGCTGGACGGCAACTCGCTCATCCTGCTGGGCCGGTTCCACGATCGCGCCGGCAACATCGAGCAGGCCGTGTTCCAGTTCGAGCGCGCGGCTGGCGTTGCCGCGTTTGAAGCGCAAGCGAAGCTGAGCCACGGCCAGCTGCTCGTTCGCCAGGGCAAGTACCAGGAAGCGCTGCCGCTGCTGCGCCGCGCCGTGGAGCTGCAGCCCAAGGAAGCGTGGCAGAAGTACCTCGAGCAAGTCGAAGGCGCGGCGCGTCAGCGCTGAGCGAGATCAGCCGCCGACCTTCGCCGTCAACTGCGCGTCGCCGGGATGGCGACGCAGGCCGCGGCGCCACACTTCCTTTGCCTTCTCGGTCTCGCCGCGCTGCTCCAGCAGGTTGCCGAGGATGAGGTAGGTGTTGGACTCGTGTGCTTGTGCAGGGCGCGAGTCCTGCTGCGTCATCAGCGTTTCGAAGTGCGCGATCGCTTCCTTCTTCTTGCCGAGGAAGTCCGGCCAGAACGTGTAGCTCATCGCCTTCGTGAAGCGCGCGTTCCAGTGCGTGTCGTCGATCGCGAGCACGCGGTCGAACGATTGGTCCGCCTTCTGCGACAGCGCCCACTTGCTGTTGTCGAGCTGCAGATACGCGAGGTAGGCGTTGCCGAGGTCCATCTGCGCGCCGGTGTCGTTGGGCGCAGTTTCTGCGGCGGCTTCGAATGCGGCGATCAGCTCGCCCATGCGTCCATCAGCGTGGATGCGCTTGTAGAACTCGGCGTTGGACCAGAAGTCACTCTTGCCGCGCAGCGATGCGAGCGCGGACTTCGCATCCGTCGCTGCGGGCGCTGCCGCGTCATCGCTCTTGGTGCGGGCCATGCCGCGCTTTTCCAACGCGCGTTCGACGGCTGCTTCGATGAGCGCCGCATCGGGCTCGTTCGCGGCGATGCGCATCGTGCCATTCGCGCTCGTTTCCGCGACGCGGGTGTCCGCGTTGCTGCGAAGCGCCGCGAGGTCGCGCTGCAGCGTCTCGATCTCGTTCTGCATCGAGGCGAAGGCCGCGCTGTCAGCTGGCGCTGCGGCGGCCGCGGGTTGCTGCAGGAGTTGGCTGGTGAGGAGCGAGGTTCCGCCGGCAACGAGCACGGCGGCAGCGAGGAGGATGCCTTGGTTCATGGAGCCGCACGCTACGGATCTCGTCGCGAGTACTTGAGGAA
>CAIYFF010000053.1 GCA_903925435.1 uncultured Planctomycetota bacterium
ATTTGGCTCACGCCAATGTTCGACGTGCCGCTCATCGGCGCGGCGCTGATCCTGGTGTTCGGCTTCCTGTTCTCGGTCGTCAGTTCGCGTGTGACCGGCGAAGTCGGCTCGACCAGCAACCCGCTGTCCGGGATGACGATCGCCGTGCTGATGGGCACGTGTGGACTGTTCCTCGCAGTTGGTTGGGGCGATCCCATCCACAAGAAGCTGGCGCTCACGATCGGCGCGATCGTCTGCATCGCCGTGAGCCAGGCGGGCACGTGCTCGCAGGATCTGAAGACCGGGTTCCTTGTCGGCGCCACTCCGATCCGGCAACAAGGAACGCTCGTGATCGGCGTGCTGACGTCGGTGCTCGCGGTCGGATTCACCGCCTACGGGCTCAACCTCGCGTCGACGCGTGACGTCAAGCTGGACCAGCCCTTTGCCGTCGCTGCATCGCAGCTCGCTGGACGCGAATCGGTTGCGTTGCGCGCGGACACCCGTGTTGCGAATGCGCCGAGTGAGCCGACTGCGCAAGGCGACTACGTGCTCGTGCGGCTCTCGCAGTCTGAGTTGCCTGCTGGCGCTGCGCTCGAGCCCGGCAACTACCTCGTCGACGCGGCGACCAACCAGGTGCTGTGGCGGCGGTACGACGGCATCGGCGGCGACCGTTTGCCAGCGCCGCAAGCGAGCCTGATGGCGACGATGATCGACGGCATCTTGGACCAGAAGCTGCCGTGGGACCTGATCCTGATCGGCGCCGCGATTGCCGTGTTCATGGAACTCCTCGGCATCGGCTCGCTGACGTTCGCGGTCGGCCTCTATCTCAAGGTCCAGTACACGATGCCGGTGTTCCTCGGCGGTCTCGTGCGCAAGATCGCGGACCGTCGCTACCGCCGCGCGCCGGACGCCGAAGACGAGCCAGAAGGCACGTTGTTCTCGTCGGGCCTCATCGCCGGCGCGTCGATCCTCGGGATCGTGGCAGCGTTGCAGGCGTTCGCGCCTGGATTCGACGCGGACTTCGGCATCCTGCCAGGCATCGCATTCCTCGCCGAGTTGCCGTTTGGCGCGAAGAGTGACGAGCCGGTGGCGCACGCATTCTGTGCGTTCGCCCTCGTCGCACTGGGTTGGTTCTTGTTCCGCTCGGCTGCGCCGCGCGATAGCGGCGCGCGCTGAGACGGCAGGCGAGGCTCAGAGGTAGCTGCGGATCTTCTCGAGCAACAAGCCAGAACGGCGCTTGTTGTCCTGCGTGTCGAACGTGCCGACGCGAGCGCGGATCTTGGTGACCTCGCCAGGGTGGCGTTCGAGGATGACCGTGGCCTCGCCGCCCGTCAGCTTGCACTCGGTGACGCTCGGCTCCTGCGTGTCGTCGACCGGGAAGTTGAGATCCCGCATGGCCTTCTTCGATGCGGCCGTGACCGTTGCGAGGTCTTGTTGCACCGTGATCGAGGCTTCGTTGCCGTTGTAGCTGACTGCGCCGTAGGTCGCGGCGCCGACCGCGGCGACGGCCGCCACGACGCAGGACGGCAGGACGGGGAGCAAGCAGCAAGCGAGCAGAGTCGAGATGCGCATCCGCGCATCCAAGCAGCAACGACGCCGCAGTTCCATCACGTGCCCATCGCGAACGCTGCGGCGAGGTCGAGCGCGCGCGCAAGGTGCTGCTGCTCGGTGAAACCGCTGCGCGCCTTGGGGCACAGGGAATGGTCGCCGCCTTCGAACCACTCGACCCGGATGCTCGAAGACAGTGGGTAGCTGCGAACGTCATCGCGGACGCCAAACGGATCGCGCTCGCCCTGGAGCACGAGGCATGGCGTCCGCAGGCCGGCAAGGTGCGCGGTGCGAAGTTCCGTCGGCTTGCGCGGCGGATGGAACGGATAACCGAACACGACCACGGCGTCGGCATGCAGCTCGTCGGCGAGCATCGTCGCGACGCGGCCGCCCATCGACTTGCCGAGCAACGCGAAGCGAACGCCCGGTCGCCGCGCCGCAGCCGCAGCTTCGCGCATCGCATCGAGCAACTTCGGCATTGGATCCGGCGGCCTTCGCGACGCGCTCCCGTCCGCTCGTCCCTCCATGTAGGGGAAGTCGAAGCGCGCGACAGCGATCCCGCGCGCGGCGAGTCCGTTTGCCATCGTCTCCATCCACGGCGCGCGGCAGTGCAGGCCTGCGCCGGATGCGAACAACGCGACGACTTCGCCGCCGTGTCCGTCCCAGTGAAGGCGCGGGCTCACGCGTCCTTGCGACGCGCGCCGAACAGGTAGGTGAACGTGCCTTTGCAGAGACGTTCGTTGCCCTGCCAGATCTCACTCTCGGCGACCGCGACGGTCGAGCCCTTGCGCAGCAACGTCGCGATGGCGCGCAGCGGTTCGCCGCCGGGTTTGCCACCGCGCAGAAAGTGCATCTGGAAATCGATGCTCGTCATCCAGCGATCGGGGCCCGCGTGCGGCCACAGCAGGAACACCGCAGCAGAGTCCGCGAGCATCGCGAGCATGCCGCCGTGCA
>CAIYFF010000054.1 GCA_903925435.1 uncultured Planctomycetota bacterium
CGACTGCATGTAGGCGACGACCGACGCCGTGTCCTGCGCAGGGTTGGTGTCGAACCGGATCTCGCGGCTGCCGGCGAGATCGACGCGCGCCGTCACTGCATGCCACACCAGCGCCGTCGCGTCGAACGTGTAGGCCTGGAACCCAGCCCACGTCGCGCGATCCGCGAGCGGCAGCAACGTGTCATTGCGTTGGTCGATCTGCAACGTGACGTCGCGCGAGTCGTAGCGCAGCCGCCAGCGACCGAGCCACTGCGCGGGCGTCCACGCCTGCGAGTTGTCGAACACCGGCAACTCGAAGCCGTTCGTGCCGTTGACCGTCGTCGCGCGCTTGGCGTAGCCACCGTAGGCCGGCGTCGGCGTCGAACCCGCGTTGTCCCAGTGGTAGCCAGCGAGGTCGTCCTTCTGGTCCGCGCTGTCGAGCAAGCGGTAGCTGAACATGCGGCCGACCGTCGGCGTCTCACGCTGTTCGTCCCACGGCATGTTCGCGTTCGTCGGCTTGAGCCAGAACTGGACCATGTCGCCGACGATCTGGCCGTTGACGCGGTAGACGTTGCCGGCGGTGTCGTAGAAGAGGCCGAGGCGACGATCAGTGGTCGTGACACCGTAGGCCGAACTCCACGTCTCCTGCGACGCACCGGGGATGTGCGAGATGTCGAGCGTGCCGCGGAATCCGTCGAAGCTCATGTTGCGACGACCGAGGAAGCGCAGCGCGTTCCACGGACCGGGAGTCGCGGCGCCAGTGAGGTAGCACGCGTTGATGCCGCGCGCCGCGACGTAGTCGTAGCCGACGTGCGTCATGCCGTTCGTGTTCGACGTCGGGCCCCAGCTGTTCTTGACGATGAAGTAGTGGTTGGCCGGGTTCGCGCTCGTGCGGTCGTAGCCGATGATCAGCATCGAGTGCGCGTCCCGGACAGGGCCCGCTGGATGCCAGATCGGCGTGCCCGTGCCGTCATCGATCTGCGAGTCCCAGATCACCTCATAGCCCGCGCGCAGCGCGTTCTCGATCGTCGTCGTGTTGCGAGCGCCCGTGAGGCCGAGGTCGACGAGGCCCGTCGCGAAGTGGTATTCCGCGGCGTTGCGCGCGGAGTGCGGGAAGTTCGCGGGGTCGAGGTTGAACGTGTTGACGTTGCGCTGCGACGTCCACCACGGGTCGTTCCATGCGGGCGAATACGCGTAGCCGCTGAGGCGGTACGGCATCGCGGTCTCAGCCGGGACCTTCATCCAGTGCACCATGTTGTGCGCGTGGCCGACGCCGCCGCCGCCGCCGGTTGCGGCAAGCTGGCTCTCCGTCTCGTCCGCAGTGTTGATGTCCGCCCAATGAGGATGCAGCCACATCATCTTGCCGACGTAGTTGACGAACTCCTCGGACAGGTTGAGGTCCCCGTAGCCGGCGCGCTTGTAGCGGGCCTCGAGCGCTGCGGTCGCCGAGAAGGCGATGCAGGTCGTGCGCGAGCCTTGGTTCTGCAGTGGCGTCTGCCATACGGCGTGGTCGACGCGCGTCTGGGCCGAGAGCGCCGAGGCGCAGGCGAGCAGGAGAGAAGCGATGCGAAGCGTGGTCATGGCGAGGTCTCGTGGTGAGGACTCCAGGTGGAGGCCCGCACGACCCGCCCGTACCACGCGCCCGACGAAGAAAATCTCAGCGGCCCGTCGACGCTTGCAGATCGCCGTTCGCAGACAGCGGCCAGACCAAGACTTCGGCCGGGTCCGTGAAGAACCCGCTGCCGGTGGCGAGCACGCCACGCGCCAG
>CAIYFF010000055.1 GCA_903925435.1 uncultured Planctomycetota bacterium
AATGACGGCACCGCGACCTGCGGCACGTCGACGACCTCGGCCGACGTGTGGTTCCGCTACACGGCGACGGGCACCTCGACGGTGACGATCGACACGTGCGGCTCGACGTTCGACACCGTGCTGTCGGTCTACACCGGCACCTGCGCGGCGCGCGTCCAGACGCAGTGCAACGACGACAGCGGCGCAGTCGGCCCGTGCCCCAACGGCACGACCTCGTATGTCACGTTCACGCCCGTCGCGAACACGACCTACCTGATCCGCGTCGCGGGCTTCGGCGGCGCAGTCGGCAACTACACGGTCCGCGCTTCGGGCGGCACGCCGACGGTCACGATCCCGACGTCGCCGGCAAGCCTGCGCGTCACGCGCACCGGCACCAACTCGGTGCTGACTTGGACGGATCGTTCGACGAACGAGACGCTGTTCCGCATCGAGCGTCAGCAGCAGATCAACCGCGTGTGGACGAACACGCTGTCGCGCACCGTCGCCGCCAACGCGGTGACGTTCAGCGATCCGGTCGGCGTCGGCGTCTGGCGCTGGCGCATCCGCGCCGAGAACGGCGCGGGCGCGTCGGCCTGGACTGGCTACGTCTCCCAGACCGTGCGCTGAGCAAAGAACCACGCGCTGCGGCAACGCGGCGCGGCAAGAACGAACGCGGCGGTCGTTGCCTTCGGGTGACGGCCGCCGCGGTCGTTTGTGGGGAGCAGTGTTCGAGAGGTGGATCAGGAGCCGGCAGGACTATCCACCTCGACCGAGTGGGCTGCACCATCGCCTCAAAGCAGAACTCTCTCCCGGTAGGTGGCTGGTGCATTGGGAGGTCGCACAGCTAAGGTGCACCTCTCACGGCTCGGGGCAAGATCCGCCAAACTGGCGCCTCCTCGATCCAGCAAACATCAGGAGACGAGGAGATCGATGGTCCGGAATCGCGTCACGACGGGATTGGTTTGGTTCTTCCTCTGCGCTGCAGGCTTGTCCTCCTGCACCTCAATCACAGCCAATCCGCTACAAGCAGGGGTCAGCAAGGTCAGGATCATCGAGAATCCGAAGGTGATCGTGGATGACTACCTGCCGACGATCCGCGAGTGCTTCGGGGCGAGGGGCATCGAAACGGAAGTGGCAGCAGAGCCCACGGCCGCCGCAGACGAAGTCACGATGACCTACACCGCGCTGCGCACCTGGGACATCACGACATTCCTCAGCAACGCTCACGTCATCCTCACGCGCAACGGCACGGAGATTGGTTCCGTGTATTTCAAGCTCACTGGCGGAGGCGGTCTCGATCTCAACAAGTTCGCCTCCACCAAATCGAAGGTGAAGCGGATGTGCGACAAGCTGTTGGTCAACTACCCAACGAAGGAAGCAGCGCCGAATCCGTAAGCGTATCCATGGACCGTGTGGCTGCATTCGCTCACGAATGCGAGCTCACGACACCCATGGGATTGGTCGACACCATCGCCATCGCATCGACAGCAATGGCCATCACAGCCAACCCCATGAACGCGACCGCCGTGGGTGCGCGTCCTCTGCGCGCGAGGATGTGCACCGAATGACGCGGAGCGCGCGACCCTTCAGCGATCCGCGAGCGCAACCGCGAGATACGCAACCGCTGCCGCGCCGAGCGCGAGTTCGCGTTCGTTCACGCTGGCGACGACGTCGAGTGCGGAGTGGTGGTAGTCGAAGTAGCGCTGGCTGTCCGTGATCAGGCCAAAGCACGGCACACCGCGCGCGGCGAGCGGACCGATGTCCGCGCCGCCACCACCGCCGGGCACGAACGTGTCGCATCCATAACTCGCTAGCGGCGCAAGCAACGCGCGATACGGATCGGCTTTCTCGCGCGCGACGGTGCACGAGAACCCAAACGGCGTGGCGCCGCCGGAGTCAGTCTCAATCGCGCCCATGTGACGCTCGCTTGCGTGCGCTGCGTCGTACGCGACGCCACCGCGGAGGCCGTTCTCCTCGTTGGCAAACAGCACGGCGCGCACCGTGCGCTTTGGCTTGATGCCGCACGCAACGAGAAGTCGCATCGCTTCGATCGTCTGCGCACAGCCAGCGCCATCATCGTGCGCGCCTTCGCCGAGGTCCCACGCGTCGAGATGTCCGCCGAGCACGATGACCTCGTCAGGTCGCTCGCTGCCTCGGATCTCCGCGACGACGTTGTGCGACATCACGTCGGGCTCACTGCGGCAACCGAGCACGAGCTTGACCTTCACCGGCGTCTTGGACTCCGCGAGCATGCGCGCGAGCGCCTCGGCGTCTTCGGTCGCGATCGCGGCGGCAGGAACCTTCTCGACGCCTTCGGCATAACGCATCGCGCCGGTGTGTGGGTAGCCATCGATCGACGTCGTCATCGAACGCACGATCGCCGCGACCGCGCCGACCTTCGCAGCCTCGACCGCACCGTTGCTGCGTTGTGGCACCGCGTCGCCATACGCCTGGAAGGTGCGCAAGAACGACCGCGGCATCGCACGGTTGAAGAACACGATCTTGCCGCGAGCTTGCTCGCCGAGTTGCTGCAGCTGCTCGAAGCTCTTGACCATCACGACCTCGGCCTCGATGCCGCCAGATGCTGTCGGCACGCTGCCGCCGAGCGCCGTCACGCGCAGCGTCATGGGCTCCGGCTTCGTGACCATCGCCGTCTCTTCGCCGCGCACCCAGTGCGGCACGAGCACGGGCTCGGTGCGCACTTCGTCACAGCCGATCTCGCGCAAGCGTGCAGCCGCGAACGCGACCGCGTCGTCATAACCCTTCGATCCCGACAAGCGCTTTGGCGCAGCCGTGACCAGATCGCGCAACTGCACGATCGCGCGGCTGTCTTCGAGCGCGCGCGTGAAGATCGCTTCGGCGTGTGCTTGGAGCGCGGAGTTGGACGACGGCACAGGTTGCGCGCCGCTCTTCGCAACCTCCGACAACGAACACGAGACCGCGAGCGCAACGCCCGCGACAGCGACGACCGCGAGAGCCTTCACGTCACGACATCCAGTTGGGCTTGCGCTTGCCGAGGAACGCGCCCATGCCTTCGCGCGCCTCAGGCGTCGCGCGCAACGAGGCGATCCACTTCGACGTGACGGGGATCGCTTCTTCGAGCGACAGCGCGCCAACGGAGCGGATCAGTTCCTTCGCGCTCGCGACGGCCATCGGCCCGGCG
>CAIYFF010000056.1 GCA_903925435.1 uncultured Planctomycetota bacterium
GGTGCGCCGACTCGTTCCACCCTCCGATCGCGACGACATCGCGCAGGATCTATGCATCGCGATATGGACGGCCATATCCCACGGTTCGAGCCCACTCCGCCCCCTTGCCTACCTGCGAGCGGCAACCGTTCGTCTGCTCCTTCGGAGCCGAAGAGCTTCGATGGCCCTGCCGATCCCTGTCGACCCTCACTGCTTGTCCGGGCGAGCACTGCCTGAAGCGGAAGCATCCGGCACTTACGACTGCGAAGCCGAACGACGCCTCGTCAAGACTCGGCTCGACGCCCGTCGGCTTCGCGTCTACGAGTTGATCTTCGAGCAGGGCCTGTCCGTCCGCGAGACCGCAGCAGCGCTTGGCTGCGCACCAGGGCAGGTCCGGCGCGACCTGAAGACCCTGTCCGCTATGGCCTCACGAGCCTGACGATCTACTGCCCAACCCCCCGCAGCCCCGTCACCACCTCCACCTTATTCCCCTCCCACCGCTGCACAGCCCCCTTCGCATCCGCGCCGAACACCACCGCATCCGTCTCCCCGAAGCCGACCCCCAGCACGTAATCCCCCACGCCCGCACTCGTCCCCAACGCCTTCCCGTCGCTCGCGAACAGCGCCATCTTCCCGTCCGCGCCGCCCGTCGCGATCGCGTCCTTCGGCCCGAACGCCACCGCCAGCGCATCCGACGCATGCGCCTTCTTCTGCCAGCGTTCCTTGCCGTCCTTGGCGGCGAACACGCGCACCGTTCCGTCCGCGCACGCGAGCGCGACCATTGCCCCCGTGCGGTGGAAGGTCGAGAGGCTTCACCAGGGCTTGCGCAGTTCTTGGATAGGGAAAGTCTGGAAGGGAGCCAAGCAGTTGCTGCTGGCGTCCTGCGTCGTGCAGAGCGACGACACCGGGATCATGGTCATCGATGCCAGCACGTCGCAGGGCAGTCGGCACAGCTACCTCTCGGTCTACGTGAACGATCGCGACGAGGTCGTGTTCGACTTCACGCTCGGTCGCGGTCGCGAGGGACAAGCCGTCTTCCTCGATGACTACCGAGGTCGACTTCAAGTCGATGCCTACTCCGGGTACGACGAAGTGCTCCCCCAGAACGGCCTGATTGCGGTGGGCTGCTGGGCCCATGCTCGACGGCGCTTCTACCAGGCTCTCGAGAGCGAGCCGGACGCGAAGAGCGCGATGGAAGTCATCCGCCGCATGGATCGTGTAGTGAAGGATGCGCGCGTAGATCCCTCGGCCCAGAGCAGCGGCGTAGGCTGCGGCAGTCCGAGTCGAAGCCGCTCTTGGATGCGATGCATCTGTGGCTCGAGGGTATTCGTCATCGCCACTTGCCCAAGAGCCCGATGGGCGACGCGATCGGCTACGCGCTGCGGCGGTGGAACACGCTTCTTCGCTACCTCGACGACGGCAGGCTCGACATCGACAACAACCGAGTCGAGCGACAGATGCGCAGCGTCGCCGTGGGTCGGAAGAACTGGATGTTTGCTGGGTCGGCTGCAGGAGCGCGACGAGCTGCGACCATCTACTCGCTGGTGAACAGCTGAGGCCTGCTCGGGATCGAACCTTGGGCCCACCTGAAGGATGTGCTGCAGCGCATCGTCGAGAGCGCGGCCCCCTCGACGCTCACGCCGCGGCTGTGGAAGTCGGCGGCAGGAAGCGCCCCGGCAAGCTGAGCGGGCGGCCAGGCGGAACGGACGAGGAGTCGACGTAACTGGCCGGGTGGGTAGACCGGGTGCTTACATCGCGCGAGCAGCATCGCCTGCGGGGCCGCAGCGAAGGATGCAGCGAATCGAGCAGGGCGTGTGACGCGCGACAGGGACTCGGCGGACCAGAAGCACCAACGCGGCGCACGCCTTGCCTGCCGAGCGCGGACGGAGCGGTCGCGGAGTGGCTGCGCGAGACGGGAGGCGAGGAGCTTCGAGGCCATCAGCTATGCCCAACTACCCACACGGATTCCCGAAGACCCACTTCGCCAAGGCGAGGTAGCAACCGCTGGACCGAGGGCGTCCTCGGGCGACGTGTTCTTCACGCGACGGTTACGCAGACCGAGGTTTCGCCAGTCGCCTACTGCTTTCCTTGTGCAGCCATTTCTGGGATAGGAACAATCAGAGTGCCCTCAAAGTAGGGGCTAGCGACGCCCGACTTGGTTATCCTGCACTGAGCGGTCACCCCATCGCAGTCGAATTCCAGATGCAACTTATCAGGCGCCATCTTCCCCGGAAATCCGCTGAATGTTTCGATACGATAGGAACGGCCGTCGAGACGCTCCATGACACTGAATGGCCATGCCACACTACCAAAAGGCTCGACCTGCCTGGCAACCATGCCACTCCTCACAACGCCACTTTGGACGTATAACATAATCGCGACCCCGTCGCGAACACCCAAATAGGCCAATGTAGGCTCGGTCTCAGCTCTTGCGCCGCTCCCGGCGCACCCCATAGCGCATGCTGCGAGCATAATACTAGCCCTGGCCGGCCAATGCCGAGTTTGCATTACAGCACCCATTCCGGAGGACTAAGTAGACACTTCTTCCGCTTGTTCTTCATATGGTTCCATTTCTCGTCTACGTAATCACAAATGTCAAATGGCTCCTGCTCCTCACACCCAAATCCCACCTTTGAACCCGACTTCTTTACAGTGTTCCAGAACTCCCGTCCAGCAGCGTTTGCAGCCAAATCCATGGGGTCCGCACCTCCCTGTCCGCCCTCTGCATTCGGAGGCAAGAATCTATCCCAGTCTTTGAAACGCCCGAACCATTCCGAGCCAATGACAGTCTTGTGATCACCTGCGAAGTTCAGGTCGAACTCCGTGTCTCGCAAGACATCTCTTTCGGCGTCATTCAATTCCACGCCTTCTGCAATGGGATCCAGGCCCTCCAGCAAGTAGCCGAGGGCCTCACCGATCTTGTCACCATCTACAGCAGGGTTACCCGCAAACTGCTCACTAATATCGCTGTAAAGCAAACCTTCTTCAAAGAAGTGTCCAAGCTTGTCTGTGCCGATGCATTCCCCGCAGACTACAATCGCCGAGGCCGGCAGCTTTTCGTTACAGGGATTCCCGACAATGTCTTTGCGCTGCCGAATGCCCGTTTCCAAGAAATTCTCTATATTGGTGTAAAATGGATTCTCACTCGACACGAGAGCCGCCTCAAGCGCCTCTGGGATGCTATCCGCTGGGATGCCATCCGCGCCACCACATGCCTGGTGAATGGCAGATCGCACAAATTCGTTAACCTGATGTGTAACGTCTTTCTGATTGGGCAAACACGGACAGATACACGGCATCAGCATCAGTTCGGCATCGTATCCCAGGGCACGACGCCTCGCAACCGCATCGACGAACCGGGCGAGCCACCTTCGCCTAAGCGAGGGATCTACACTGAGACCGCGGCTCGAATCGGGCGTTGCCGCCCAAATCTCCCCATCGTAGTCCGGAATCAGCGGCAACGGCCCCGCTCCACCTCCCGGACCGCCGCCACCGTCCGACGGCTTCCCGCCGCACCCACCAGTAGGCTTGTCACCGCAGCCGCCCGATGGCTTGCCGCCGCACGACCCGCCGCCGCAGTCGCCTCCGCACTTGCCTCCACATCCGCAGTCCCCACCGCACCCGCCTCCTCCACCACTCCAGCCATCCCCGCCAGCCCCCGGGTTCCAGGAGCCACCGTTGCCTTCGAGATGGAAGCCTGCGAGTGCGGTTCGCATGGGTTCAGACGGCCTTGTCGTACCAAGTGGGCGGGAGGAAACGGTAGCACAC
>CAIYFF010000057.1 GCA_903925435.1 uncultured Planctomycetota bacterium
CTCGACGCAGCACATGCGGACCTCGTGCTGTCGCTCGTCGAAGAGTCGCCGAATGACGCCGAAGTAGCGGCGCTGCTCGGTCGCGTGCCAGTCACCGATCGCGGCATGCAAGCGATCGTCGATCGAGTGCGCGCATCGGATGCCGACGCAATCCAGCGCATGCAACCAGCGCTCGTGCGCTACGCATCCTTGCCGCAGGTTCGGGAGTCGCTCTGGGCCATGGCCATCGACATCGAGGACGCGCAACGCGCGGAGCGCGCGCTTCAGTGCCTAGAACTCGCGGGCGTGAACGAACCGGCGCCACAGGGCTTCGCAGCATGGCCGCCTCGCTTGCAGTATCGACTCGCGCGCATTCGCATCCAGAATCACGACCTCGCCGGCATCGATGTGATGCTCCGGCTCATCGAAGAAGGTGAGTCCGAAGCAGCCGACGCCAACGCAGCGAGCGCCGCAGCGGACTCGCGCCTTTCGCTTGCGGCCATCGGCCACCTCATGCCGCACGCAACGACAGCGGAACTGCGCGCATGGCGAACGGGCCTCGTGACGATGCCTGCAGAACCGCTGCCGATGCGCTGACGCGCCGCGTTCACGGCAGCGCGCAGGCCGACTCCGGCGAGTCGCCGTCCGCGGCGTAATCGCCGAGCTCGTAGACGAGTTGCCGGTAATTGCGCACGTCGAGCGCAGCCAGCGACTGCACGGCGCGAAGCGTCACCAGCTCGCGCCGCACTTCGGGACCGGACCGCCACGCGTCGCATAGGCGCGCGATCGCAACCCGCTCGGGGTCCGCGTCGCCGATCTCGACGAGCGCGTCCACCGTGCGCCGGACGCGCGCATCCTGCTCGTAGGCCAGGCGCAACCGCGACGTGGCGACCGCATCTGCGGCGATCTTGCGTTGCCGCAACAGGCGCTCAGCCTTGTGCGCGCGCACCAGGCTTCTGCAACGTGACGCGACGATGCCGACCATCGACGCGCACGTTCCTTCGCGCAGGATCGCAGGCAACTCCGAGGCAAGCCAGGCCGACGCATCGAAGAGCGTTCGCGCACGATCGCGGTCCGTCATCCACGCGATCGTCACCGCGAGTTCGCCGTCAGCGCGCGCGGCGGCATCCGGCGAGTCGCCGAACGACGGCATGCGACGCAACGCGGATTGCAGTCGGAGGACACGCTCGCGGTTGCGCTCCGCAGCGGCAAGGAACGTCGCTCGCTCGCGCTCGTGCACGCAGAGGAAATCGAGGTCGCGCTCCAGTGGCGCGGATCCCTCGAGCGCCGTTCCCCCGAACGATGCAGGCGCGCCGCAATAGCTCGGATCCACCGCAATGCGCAAGCGAATCGCTTCGAGCAGGCCAGGCGCCTTCATGCGATGGATCTTGCGCAGCGCGACCGCGAACGTCGCGACGGGTGGCGCGATGCGCTGCATCTCCAACTCGGGATTGGTCACTTCGCGCACGATGCGTCGGATGCGAGCGACCGCCCATGCGACGGTGCGCAACAACTGCAACGGCAACAAGAGCGGCGCGAGCAGTGCTCGGCCATGCGACCAACGGGACCAGTAGCTGCGCCACGGATTGAACGTTCGCGATGCGCCATTGCGCTCGTCCGCGGGGCGCATGCCGAAGATCGCGCGAATCATGTTGCGTCGATCCGCTCGCAGAGCCGCGAGCACA
>CAIYFF010000058.1 GCA_903925435.1 uncultured Planctomycetota bacterium
GGCAGGAGAACGACGCAGCGCTGGCCGCCGAGTGCCAACGCGCGCTGGACTCGGCATGGGAAGCAATCCGCGACGTGGACACGACGCGCTCGGACCGCAGAGACGCATTCGAGCGCTACTTCGTGGCCTCGTGCGACCGAGCTGCGCTGCTCGCGCAGCAAGGCATGGTCGAAGATGCGACGCGACAACTCGCTCGCTGCGACGAGCTTTCGGCGGCGGAGATCGAAACGGCAAACCGTTCTGCCGTCGTGCGACGCCACCGTTCGCGTATCGAGACGTTGCGCGCCGCAATCGCGCAGCGAAGCGGCGACCTCGATGAAGCCGAGCGTCGCTATCGCGCTGCGATCGCCGGCTACGAAGCGCTGCTCGAAGAACAACCCGACAGCGCCACGGTGCTGCGCCTGCTTGCGAACGCGCAGAACAACCTCGCCGTGATGCTCCGGCGCGACGAAGGCCGTCGATCGGAACATCGCGCATTGCTCGAAGCGTCGATTGCGAAGTTGCGGCGGCTCGTGACTGCCGACCCATCGGTGCTCGAGAACCGAGTCGACCTCGGAGCAGGCATCGCCAACCTCGCGTCACTCCGTGCAGACGAAGGCGATGCGGAGGCTGCGTTCTCCATGCTGGTCGACGCGCGCGCCGACATCGAGCACGCCGTCGCCGAGGATCCACAGCGCGCCGTGTGGCAGGACCAACTGCACGCCGTCGTGTGGCACCAGGCGCTAGCCGCCGGCACGCTTCGCGACCACCGCTCGCAACGCGAATGTGCTGCGCGGATCGCCAGCCTGCGGCCAGAAGTCGCAGAGTCGCAGCGGCTCGCCGCACAACTCGTCAGCGCTTCGATCGCGAGTGTCCTCGAAGACGCTTCGCTGACGGCACAAGAGCGCGCGGACCTCGGCAAACAAACTGCCGCGCAAGGAATGGCCTGGTTGCGCAAGGCCGCCGAGCTCGGATGCGCCGACTACGAACTGGTTCGCGACAGCGAAGCCTTCGATCCGTTGCGCGACGCAGAGGGCTTCGACGAGACACTCGCGAAGATCGGCGAGAACCATCGCCGCCAGCAGACGGGCGTGGCCAAGTAGCGCCCACTGTGCGCGCTAGCAGCAGTCTTCACTTCGCGTCGAGCAACACCGACAACCGCGCCATCGCGCGGTGCAGCATCGAGCGCACGCCTTCCTCGGTCTTGCCGAGCTGCTTGGCGATCTCCGCGCGCGAGAGTCCGACGAAGTGCGCGAGCGTCAGCACCTCGCGTTGCTCGTCGGGCAACGACTCGATCGCCGACTCCAACCGCGCGATCTCCTCGTTGCGCAACGCGCGGTCGCCAGGGTTGGTGACGCGCGCGTATGCCGCGCCGAGCGAAGCAAGTTGCGCCTCATCGCCGCCTGCCACCTCGCGTGCGGCGTCGCGTTTCTCTCGCTCCAGGTCGCGGGCGCGGTTCTGGACCTTGCGCCTCGCGGTCGTGAACAGCCAGGCGCGAAACGCCTCGGCGCTCGGGTGGGCAAACCGGTCCTGGTGAGTCAGCAGGTCGCGGCAGACGGACTGAACGAGGTCCGAGGCCGACTCTCGGGCGCGCAGCCTCGGCCCCATGTGGGAACGCACATAAGCCCTGACGCTCGAGAGGTTTTGGTCGAGCAACATCTCGACAGCGAGACGGTCGCCAGCGGCGGCACGGTGGGCCAGTTCGAGGGAGTCGTCGGTCACCCCGCAAAAAATACCACGACACCGCGTCACGCCGGGAGGGCCGCGGGGATGTGCGGGCAGAGGCGCCGTCAGTCGACGCCCACAGACCAGAACCCAACTCGCACGTAGACCGCCATGAACCGCATCCTCACGACTCTCGCCGCCAGCGCCTTCGCCGCGGCCTCACTCTTTGCGCAGGACGATCGCGACCGCAACACGCCGGTCAGCGCGATCTGGAACACCGACCAGACGCCTGCACAGATCGGCCAACTCGCCAACGGCGGCTGGCGCGTGACCGACCTCGAGATCGAGTCGACCGCGCCGTGGAACTTCACGGTGACGGCGGTGCAGAACAGTGACTCGTACCAGAAGTCGTGGTGGTGGGCCTACGACGTGACGCCAGCCCAACTCAACGCAGCATTGACGCAATACAACGCGCGCATCGTCGACCTCGAGCCGTTCGACAGCAACGGCTCCACTCGCTTCGCAGCGGTGATGGTCAGCAACACGGGCGCAGAGCAGAAGACGTGGCAGTGGGGCTACGACCTCACCTCCGCGCAAGTCGACGCCGCGGTGCAACAGAACAACGGGCGCCTCGTCAACTTCAAGCGCTACACCGTCGGCGGTCAGACGCGCTACGCGATCTCGTTCATCACCAACACCGGCTCGGACCAGCGCACGTGGGGTTATCTCTACGGCGCGTCGCTCGCGACCATCCAGGCCAACATGGCCGCGAACAACAACCGCATCTACAACATCGAGCGGATCGGCACGGACAGCTACGACGTGGTCTTGATCCGCAACAACGGCATCGCCCACTGGTACTACGTCGACCAGTCTGCGTCGGCGGTGACCGAGTTGCTGCAGCAGAACATCGGCCGCCTGATCGATATCGAGCGCCGGACAACGTTGCTCGGCACGCGCTACGACCTCGTGATGCTCGACAACGCGAACGCGCTCGAGCGCACTGCCCGCGCGAAGTTCCTCGAGGCCCCAGCAGCATCGCTCGGCGACTACGGCTTCTTCCTCAAGGAAGTGAACGGCCCGACGCTCGCACAGATGCGTCCTGACACGCAGTTCGAGCCCGCGAGCACGATGAAGACCGTCTATCACGCTCACGCGATGAAGGCCGTCGCAAACGGCACGGCGAGCCTGTCGCAGTCGATCAACAAGCCACTGTCGTGCGGCGTGCCCGGCAACAACTACAGCCTGCAGACCCTGCTCTCGCAGATGATGGAGAACTCCGACAACGAGGCGACGCTCGCGATCTCCAACCACTTCGGCATCCCCGCAATCCAAGCCACCGCCAACGCGCTCGGCATGGGCAACACGTCGATCAACTTCACGATCGGTTGCAGCGGCCCGTCGCCGGAGAGCCAGCTGACGCTGCGCGACCTGTCGCAGTTGCACGAACAGGTCGCCAACGGCTACCTCGGCGCACAACGCGACACCTTCTACTCGCTGATGGTCAACGGCCTGCAGTTCCCGACCTGGGGCACGGACTCGCTCGACACGCGCATCAACGCTGAGGCCACGCTGCTCGGCATCCCGATCGCGGCGCGCAACGCCTTCAAGAGCGCAATCCGCATCGCCTACAAGCCGGGCGGCATCGGCTGGACGACGCCTGGCCCGTGGACCTTCTACTTCGCCGAAGGTGGCTGGATGTCGGTTCCGTTCCGCAGCGCGACTGGCGTCGACCTGACCAAGGAATACACGTTCGGCGTCTTCAACTACCGCTTCACCGGCGCGGAGAACGAGATCGCCGGCCGCGACGCGATGTCGGACGCCGAGCTCGAACTGGTCTGGGACCGCGTGAAGTCAGCGCTGGCGACGTGGGTCCACTACACGCCGGGCACGCTGAGCTACTTCGGCACAGCAGGTTGCACAGGCTCCAACGGCACGCCGTTCCACAACACGACCGGAACCGGCGAGATCGGCGATGCGATGAACTTCACCGTCAACTCGATCCCGTCGCCCACGCTCGCAGTGCTGCTGCTCGGCTTCCAGACGGTCAGCTACAACGGCGTGCCGCTGCCGCTCGACCTTGCGATCGTCGGCGCTCCTGGCTGCGTGCTGCGTCACGACGCCGCGATCACCGAAGCGATCTTCGCATCGGGCTCGGCGCAGCGCGTGATCACGTTGCCCAACGACCCGGGCATGATCGGCGCGGACGTCTACTCGCAGTTCCTGATCGCCGACGCGCCGGCCAACACGTTCGGCTGGACGATCAGCAACACGCGCAAGCTGACGATCGGCGGCTGGCGCTGATCGACGCGCGCGTCAGTCCTTCTTCTCGCCCAACTCGATCTCGGCCTGCATCACGCTCGTGCCGCGCTTCCACATGAGCGTGACCTTCTGGCCGGGCGAGCACTTCTCCAACGCCGTGTCGAACTCCTTGCACGTTCGCACGGAGAACTCGCCGACACGCACGATGAGATCATCGGGGCGAAGTCCGAGAGACGACGCGGGCGAGTTGCGTTCGACGCGATCGACATACGCAGGCGGCGACTGACGGCCCGCCTGCCGGAACAGAACGATGCCGGTGTGCACCGGCTTGCGCTCGACCTCCGCTTCGACGCGCGCAACGCCGTGCACATGCTCGTTGAGATACGGCAGCAAGTCGCACGCGGGGATCGCCGCCGACAGCATCGTGTTGGTCTCTTTGCTCTCAAGCAGTCGAGCGTTGAGTCCGAGCCACCGGCCCTGCAAGTCGAACAGTCCGCCGCCGTAGTGGCCGGGGTTGTTGGCAGCGTCCGTCAGCAGCAACTCGCCGTCGTATGCGACATCGGTGAGTCGGAAGCGCAACGACGTCGACGCGCGGCCGACCACGACGCCAAACGTCGCTGACGACTTCTCCGAAAACTCAGCGAGGCGGAAGCAGTTGCCGATCGACACGACGAAGCGGCCCGCGCGTGCATGCACTTCTTGTTCGTCAGGCCACACGGGCGCGAGCTTGCCCTTGCACGCTTGTGGATCGACGCGCAACAAGCGCACGCCGAGCTTTGGGTCCTCCGGCAGCAACTGCGCATCGAGCACCGTGCCGTCGTAGAGCACGACGCGCGTGCTGCCCTTCTGCACGAGCACTTGGTCGAGCGTGAGGATGTGGCCGCGATCGCTGACGACGACGCCAGCGGCATACGGGACGATCGTCGAGAAGCCCGACGCGCCCATCACCTTGACGACACTCGGCAGCAAGCGCTCGATCGTCGCTTCGACCTGCGACTTGGGCGCGCGCTCCGCGAACGCGGCGGCGCTGCGCAACGGCGTGGCGGCTTCCGGTTGCGTGGGCTCCTGCGACGGCAATGGCAGGCACAGCAACAACGCGATCGGCGACGGCAGCGCGCGCATCACTGTCCTCCTCCAAACAGTCTCTCGTCGAGGTTCTCGTCCTTCGCGATGCGCTCCAGCTTCCAACCGCGCTGCGTTTGGCCATCGAACACCACGCGAACATTGCCATCGCGACAATGCATCTCGACCTTCTGCTTGCGCACGGGATCGCGCATCACGAAGCCTGCGGGCTTCCCATCGTCGAACAGCAACGCCTCCATCTCGCCATCGCCGACGAGCGAGAAGCGATACGCAGGCCTGCCGAGCACATGCGCGCCGCCCAGCAGGATCGCTTCGTCGAGGCGCTCGCCTAGATCGCATCCGATCCACAAGAACGGATTGCAACGCACATGGCGCTCTGCAAGCGCGGCGTCTTCGGCCGCGAGCGCTGGAAGCTTCGGTGACTTCACGATCGCGCGCTCGCCCTGATCGATGCGCAGCGATCCGCGCTGCAGATCACGCAGCAACGACCATCGCTCGCCGTTGGGACCGACGAGCGTCATCGCGACGGTGCGATTCGGTTGCGACTCGGCTCGAATGCGCGCACGCATCGCTTTGGTCGCGATCTTTCGCTCGGCGAGGCTCGCAAGTCGCTCCGTATCCGCGCGCGCGTCGATGCTGCTGCCGGTGTCGAGCGGCGCGAGCCGGATGTCGACGAAGCGCGCGTCGCCAAATGCGCCCGCGTCGAGCAAAGGACGATGACCGAGTTCGATCCACGCGCCCGAGGGCAACACGCCGATGCGCGTCGCGAGTTGATTGGCAGAACGCACTTCCTCGCCATCGAACCGCACGATCTCGTCGCCGAGCTTCACGCCCGCAGTTGCCGCAACCGAGTCGCGATAGAGCTGCTGCACGAACACGCCGTGCCGATCGTCACTGCCCTTCGCCTTCATGAACCACGCGCTCATGTCGAGCGTGCCGTGCTCTGCGTGGCGGCCCGCGATGAGGTCCGGCAGGAAGTTCTTCACTTGGTTGCTCGCGATCGCGAAGCCAACGCCGACGTTGACGCGACCGCGATCGCCGAGCGAGATGCGGCCGTTGATGCCGACGACCTCGCCCGCCTCGTTGAACAGCGGCCCGCCGGAGTTGCCGGGATTGATCGGCGCGTCGACTTGGATGCAGTCGGGGTAGACGAGCATCCGATTGCCTTGCCCTTCCTGGTAGCGATGCGTGCCCGACACGACGCCAAACGTGACCGTCGGCGTGAAGTCCGTCGCGAGCAAGAACGGGTTGCCCATTGCGAACACGGTCTGGCCGACGAGCAGCTCATCCGAGTCGCCGAGCGGTCGCCACGGCCACTGCTGGCCTTCGGTCTTGGCGATCAGTCGCAGCACCGCGAGGTCGCTGCCCGGATCGACGCCGAGCACCACGGCTTCGTAGAGCTCGCCGTCAGGCAGCCCGACCTTCTTGTTGCGCCAGTGCTGCTTGCCCACTGGCCAATGCTGCTTTCGCCACTCGTCTTGCCACGACGCGATGAACGTCTTCTGCGCGGCATCGTCGGCATCCGGGTTCTCGCTGCGCCACTTCGCAATCGCTTCGGCTGGTGGCTCAGGCGGCGCCGGCAGCACGTCCTTCTTGTCGACCTTCGCGTTCGTGTCGGGCGCGCCGATCACGTGGTAGTTGGTCAGCACATAGCCGCGCGGATCGAAGATCACGCCGCTGCCGCCACCCGGCGCGCTGCGATCCATCACCGAGCACACAGCGGGCGCGCATTGCGCGATCGTCTCGACGCGGCGGGACTCTGCTGCGCGAACTGCCGCGACATCGGGCTGTTGCTGCAACGAGACGAAGCACGCGGACACCGACAGCGCGAACGCGAGCATCATCGCGACGACCTCACTTGCTCGCTCCAGTCGACTTCAGCACGCGCGCATCCGCGAACGCACAGTGA
>CAIYFF010000059.1 GCA_903925435.1 uncultured Planctomycetota bacterium
CGGCATCAAGCTGATCAAGGAGCGCATCCCTGGTGTGCGCACGATCCTCGGTCTGTCCAACATCAGCTTCGGCCTCGATCCCTACGCGCGGCAGATCCTCAACTCGGTCTACCTCTCCGAAGCGATCAAGCACGGCCTCGACTCCGCGATCGTGCACGCGAGCAAGATCGTGCCGCTCGCCAAGCTCGACGCAGAGGACCGCGAGGTCACGCTCGACCTGATCCACGACCGGAGGCGCGAGGGCTACGACCCGCTGTTCGCGTTCATCGCGCGCTTCTCGGGCCAAAAGCGCATCGACTTCGGCAAGGGCAAGGACGAGATGGAGATGCCCGTCGAAGAGCGGTTGAAGCGCCGCATCATCGACGGCAACAAGAACGGCATCGACAAGCACCTCGACGAGGCGATGCAGAAGCACCGCCCGCTCGACATCATCAACGAGATCCTGCTCGACGGCATGAAGGTCGTCGGCGACTTGTTCGGCAGCGGCGAGATGCAGTTGCCGTTCGTGTTGCAGAGCGCTGAGACGATGAAGGCGGCGGTCGCGCACCTTCAGAAGTTCATGGAGAAGATCGACGGCGAGGAGAAGGGCACGCTCGTGCTTGCCACCGTTCGCGGCGACGTGCACGACATCGGCAAGAACCTCGTCGACATCGTCGTCAGCAACAACGGCTATCGCGTCGTCAACCTCGGCATCAAGGTGCCGGTCGATCAGATCATCGAGGCGGCAAAGGCGCAGAACGCGACTGCGATCGGCATGAGCGGCTTGCTCGTGAAGTCGACGGTCGTGATGAAGGAGAACCTGGAGATCATGAGCCAGCGTGGCATCGCGACTCCGGTGATCTGTGGCGGCGCTGCGCTCAATCGCGCCTATGTCGAGCAAGACCTCTGCGCGGCCTACACGACGGGTCCGGTCTACTACGGCCAGGACGCGTTCTCGGGCCTCCGCATCATGGACGAGCTGACGGGCCGCTCGACGGTGACGACGGCAACGCAGTCGATGGAGCCAAAGCAGCGCGCGACCAACCACCGGCGCATGACGCGCGCCGACAAGGAGAAGCTGCTCGAACACGCGTTCCATGAGTACGCAGACTCCGGCATCGAGCGCGCAGAACGCGTGCCGACGCCGGCGATCTTCGGGCCGCAGATCGTTGGCCCTGAAGAGCTCGACCTCGGCACGGTGCTGCAATACGTCAACAAGAAGGCGCTGTTCCGCCTGCAGTGGCAATACAAGCAGGGCAAGCGCAGCGACGAGGACTACGCGAAGTTCACCGCGGAGCACGTTGAGCCGCGATTCCGCGAATGGCAGAAGCGCGTGCGCGACGAGAAGACGCTCGAGCCGCGCGTCGTCTACGGCTGGTGGCCGTGCTTCTCCGAGCGCAACTCGCTCGTCGTGCTCGATCCCAAGGATCACGAGAAGGAGCTGTGCCGCTTCGATTTCCCGCGCCAACCGGGCGGGCGTCGTCTGTGCCTCTCCGACTTCTTCCGTCGCCGTGAAGAAGGCCCCGACGTCGTCGGGTTGTCGCTCGTCACGATGGGCGCGGTTGCGACGCACGAGAGCGAGAAGCTCTTCAAGGCCGATCGCTACGACGAGTATCTGCACTTCCACGGCCTCGCCGTCGAAGGCGCAGAAGCGCTCGCCGAATACTGGCACAAGCGCATGCGCCAACAACTTGGCATCGCGGCGCAGGACTCGCCGGTGATCGACGAGTTGTTCAAGCAGCGCTACCAGGGCAGCCGCTACTCGTTTGGCTACCCCGCGTGTCCCAACATCGAGGACCAGGACAAGCTGCTGCACCTGCTGCAGGCGGAGCGCATCGGCGTGGCGTTGAGCGAAGAGTTCCAGCTCGTGCCCGAGCAGAGCACCTCGGCGATCATCTGCCACCACCCGGCGGCGAAGTACTTCAACGTCAGCGTGACGAACCCGACGATCTGAGCCTGCGAGTTCGCGCAGCGCTGCCTGCAAAC
>CAIYFF010000060.1 GCA_903925435.1 uncultured Planctomycetota bacterium
CAACGCGCATGGATGTCGAAGGGCATCAAGAACGCGCGTCGCAAGGCGAAGGACCGCGACAAGATGGGCCGCGCGTTCCGCATGGAGACGACGGAGAAGCAGGCGAGCAAGGTCAAGCAGACCGAGCGCATGATCGAGCGGCTCGAAGAAGTCGTGGCGCCGCGCAAGGAGTGGAAGCTGCAGTTCTCGATCGCGGAAGCGCCGCGCTCCGGTGATCTCGTAGCGCAACTGCGCGCGGCCACCGCGACCCGCGGCACGTTCACGCTCGGCCCCGTCGACCTCGAACTGCGCGCGAAGGACCGCGTCGCGATCACGGGACCAAACGGCGGCGGCAAGAGCACGTTGCTCGCGCTGACGCTCGGTCGCATCGCGCCAACTTCAGGCACTGCGACGCTGGGCTCCGGCGTCGTGATCGGCGAGATCGACCAAGCGCGCGCGGCCTTCGTCGGGGACCTGCCGATGGCGACGGTGTTCGGCCGTCTCGTGCCGGACATGACCGACGCGGACGTGCGCACGCTGCTCGCGAAGTTCGGCCTCGGCGCACAATCGGTGCATCGCACCGCGGACTCGCTTTCGCCCGGCGAACGCACGCGCGCGGCCATGGCGTTGCTGCAAGCGAACGGCGTCAACCTGCTCGTGCTCGACGAGCCGACCAACCACCTCGATCTCGAGGCCATCGAGCAGTTGGAGCAAGCGCTCGAAGCGTTCGACGGCACGCTGCTGCTCGTCACACACGATCGGCGCATGCTCGACAACGTGCGGTTGTCGCGGCGTTGGCACGTCGAGGACGGCGCTGCGCGCGAGATCGCGCCGGACTGAACCTGCGCGATGCGCAGCGGGCCGCGCGGCGATGATCGCCATGCGCGACCCGCGCATCTGCTTCAGCGGCAGCCGAAGCGCGTGATCAGCCCGTTGCTGATCGTGAAGTGCCCGAACACCGGGCCGATGCCTGCCTTCTGCGCCGACTGCCAGTAGAGCGGTACGCCGTCGAACGCGAGGTCGTTGGGCACCGGCACCGCGACGTTCGCGATGCCCGCGCCGTCGGTGACGTAGGTGCCGTAGCCAACCACGTTGGCCGAGTCGACATACTGCGTGCAGCCGAGGCCGAGATCGAGGTTGGCGCTCTGCGTCGAGAACAGCAGGAACACGAGCGAGTTCGCGTCCGCGGTGAGCTGCAGGCCAAAGCCCGCATTGGGGATCTGCGGCAGGCCGCCAGCCGCAGCGATCGTTGGCAGCGGCGTGCCGCAACCCGGGCCCATGTTGGTGACCTGCGCAATGCCGCTCGGGATCTGGGTCGCGACGTTGATGCTCAGCGCACCTGCGCCGAGGCGCGCCTGATCGACCGCGACGGACCCACCGACGGGGCCCACGTTGCAGTCGAACGAGAAGTTGAACATCGTGTTCCAGTCGAGCGGGTTGTTGACCGGAGCCGAGAACACCAACTCGCTGCCGACGCGCGCCCAGGTCCACTGGTTGAGCGTGTCGCCATCGGTGTCACGGAACGACACGTTGGTCGCCGTCGTCGACGGGCACATCGGGATGCGCAGAGTCGCGCCGCCGCGTGCGTTGTCGAAGTTCTGAACGATGTACTCGTAGTGCCAGGTGCCGTTGCCGTTGTCGGTGATCTTCGACGCGACGAAGAAGTGGCCGTCATCCTCGCCGTTGCGCGCGCTGTTGACCGTGGCGCCCGCCCATTGGTTGAGCACGCTGCCATTCGTGAACGGCACGCCCGTGTTCGCGAACTGCCACGTCGTGCCGTTCCACACAGCCGTGAACTGACGGTGTCCGAGGTTGTCGAAGTGCGAATCACCGTCCTCGCCGCGCACGATGATGTGCATGCAGTGGAACAGGCGGCCCGGCACGAGCAGGTCCTGCTCTTGCAGCGTCACGCGATTCTTGACCGGATCCACGAACACGCCGCCCGCGCTGTTCGTCAGGCTGCGCACGCCGTCGCTGTTGGCCGGCGCGCCGACGTCAGGCTCGCTGCGATCGAAGTAGGAGCCGACGGGCGTCCAGATGCCCGTCCACGGGTCGATCTCGTTCGACGGGCCGAGGTAGGTGCGGCTCGCGTTCGTGCTCGCGCCGTAGGTGTCGCTGCAGCCAACGCGCAGGCCCGTGCCCGTCGTCGTGCACGTGCCGCACGTGCTGGTCGAGTACGCGGCCGCGAACGCGTGCTTCACGAACGTCGTCGCGTTGTTGGTGACCTGCTCGAGGCGACCGTTCGACTCGCGGACGATCGAGAACGCGAACA
>CAIYFF010000061.1 GCA_903925435.1 uncultured Planctomycetota bacterium
CGCCAGCACCGGTTCGCCGGTTCGATTCGTGCCGACAGCTGCGGCTCCGGTGGCGCCCTCCCTGATGGTCGGCGCGACGCACGCGTTCTATGTCAGCAGGAACGGCCGCGTCTGGCGCATGCCGCTTGCGGATCTCGGCGCGCCGACAGATTGCACTCCCACGGGCACCCCGACAGGAAATGCAAAGGACGAGATCGCGCTGTCGGGCGACGGCACGAAAGCCGTCTTCTTGCACGGCCCGTCGAACACGCTGCAACGGCTCTACATGCTCGACTCGGTGAATGCGCCAGTCTTGCTGTCGCCGCCAGCGAGCAAGTACGAGGAGCCTGGCTACCTGCCAGAGGGCACAGGCGACATTCGCCTCCTCCTCAACCACGACGGTTCGCGGCTCTTCTACATCGACGGCATTGTCCGCGACGAGAGCCACCTGCTCGACACGACCGGAGCGCTTGGCGACCTGCAGGTCACGCAAGACGCGATCTTCCAGCCCTACATCGGCATCCACATCCTGCCGTCGTTCAAGGGCAACCAACTGATCGCTTCGATCGGCGACCCGAGCCGGATGGATTGGTTCGTCGCCGAGCTCTCCGCGACCGGCAATACCGTGCGCAACGCAACTGGCACGGGATCGTTCGCGCAACCGTTCCCGTCAGGCTCGCTGATCCCGACGAAGCTCGGAATGGCGGGCGGCCGCGCGCTGATCAGCGACGTGTCCCCGCTCGACTCGACGCGGCACACGCTGCGCTTGCTCGATCCGCAGACGGCGACCGCCACGGTGCTCCACCAAGACCTCGATGGGCCGATCGTTGCAGGCGCCACGACTGGCGCAACGCCCGACCTCGTGGTCCCCGGTCCCGGCGATCGCCTCTACAATGGCTCGACGGGAGCCTTGATCGCGGCAGCCCCCGCAGGAATCCAACTCGACGCGCCGGTCGCGGGAGAGTGGTTCCGAGCGGCCCCTGTCCGTCTCACGCCGGACTGGTCGACGATCGTGATCTACCTGCCCGATGGCAGCGCCTTCTTCGGGCCGACCGTCCACCGCCTGCGGCAAACGGCGCTCACCCACGAGAACTTGCTCGTGATGAACTCCGACCAGGGCATCTGGACCGTGGGCGTCGGCGTGCCGCAGACCCTTGCGCCGTTGCCGCCCCCACCTGCGATCCGCACGGTGATCTCGGGCGCGGCCAACTGACCCGCCCGGATCCCGCACACCTGGGCCCTTCCTATCCGGGGCACGAGTATTGCTTTCGCTTTGCCGATAACGGTCTGCCCCTGACCGCATTGCGCTACACCGCCATCGCATGGCGGCAAATCCGTCGTAAACTCCAATATCTGCCGCGCTTCGGTCATTCATCCCCATGCCAAACCTCGTGGTTGGCGGCGGTGACACCGACGTTTCGGCTCGAATCACCGCAGAGGTACCTGTGCACGTCGGCTACGTCCTGAAGAAGTTCCCGCGCAACTCCGAGACCTTCATTCTCAACGAGATCCTCGCCCTCCAACGGCATGGCGCCGATGTGACGGTGTTCTCGCTGAACCGTCCCGACGATGGCGTCTACCACCGCGGCCTCAGCGAGCTGAAGCGCCCGGTCGTGTACATGCTCGGCCGCAGGCCCGAGACGATGCCGGCCCACCTGAACGCGAACTGGCCGATGCTCTCGGCGCGCAAGGAGCAGGTGTGGGGTCAGATCTCGGACCTGATCCAGGGCCAGCGGCCCGACACCTGGGGCATCCTCAACTGGGGCCTCGACCTCGCGCTCCAGCTGAAGAAGCACGGCATCGACCGCATGCACGCGCACTTCGCGACGATCTCGGCCTACGTCGCACGCGCGGCCAATGCGCTGACCGACATCCCCTACAGCGTCACCTGCCATGCGAAGGACATCTATCGCGAGGGCGTGACCGCGGACCGCTTCACGTCGCTGCTCGGCGCGAGCGACTTCGTCGTGACGGTGTGTGACGCAAACAAGAACTACATCATGGAGAACCTCGAAGGCCACAAGCTGGACCTTCGCGTGCTCTACAACGGCGTCGACGTCAACGCGTTCCACCCGAGCCAGCGCAAGCCCGCGGCCGAGCCGACGATCCTATCTGTCGGCCGCCTCGTCGAGAAGAAGGGCTTCAAGGTGCTGCTCGACGCGCTCGCGCTCATGAAGCAGCAGGGCTTCACGCCGCGCTGCGAGATCATCGGCGACGGCGAAGATGCCGAGCAGCTCAAGAAGCAGTCGGCGGACCTGCAACTCAGCAACGTCGCGTGGCTCGGCATGCGCACGCAGGACGAAGTGCGCGCCGCGATGGGCCGCGCGCACGTGATGGCGCTGCCGTGCATCATCGGCAACGACGGCAACCGCGATGCGTTGCCGACGGTGTTGCTCGAAGCGCAGGCCGCAGGTCTGCCGATCCTCAGCACGCCGGTCGGCGGCGTCGAGGAGATCGCGGACTTCGGCAAGGCTGGCGTGATCGTGCCGCCCGCAGATGCAGGCGCCGTCGCAAGCGAACTGACCAAGCTGCTGCGCGACCCCGCTCGACTGCAACATCTGGCGATCGCTGGCCGCGCGCGCGCAGAGCAGTGCTTCGACCTCTCCACCAACGTCGGCAAGCTGCTGTCCTGGTACCAGAATGGCAAGAAGGCGCCCAAGGCGTGAGCGCTCGCATCGCCTATCTCTGCGCTGACCCTGGCATCCCGCCGGATAGCAGCAAGGGCGCGTCGGTCCACTTCCGTTCGATGGCTGCGGCGATGGCCGACGCCGGCGCGGAGCTGGACGTCTTCATGACGCGCAACGGCTCCGTCGACGGGTTCTTGCCGCACCGCGCGCAGGTTGTGCCGACGCCGCGCGCCGCTGGCATTGCCGGCGAAGTGATGCAACTCGCGCATTCGCAGGCGGTGTTCACGGCGATGGAACAGAACGGCCCGCACGCCGCGGTGTACGAACGGCTCTCGCTGTTCTCCGGCGCAGGCCTCGCCTACGCGCGCCACCACGGGTTGCCGTATGTCGTCGAGGTCAACGCGCCGCTTTGGATCGAAGCGAAGCAGTTCCGCTCGCTGCATCTCGCCGCAACGGCAGAGGCGCTGTGCCTCGACACTCTGCGGGGAGCGGACGCGGTGTTTGCGGTGTCTGCGGAGCTGGCAAAGCTGCTCATCGACGCAGGCGCGCCACACGATAGTGTGCACGTGCTCGGCAACGGCGCGCACGTCGAGGACTTCGAACGCGCGGCGCCGATGCCTCGGCCCACGCAGTTGCAGGGCAAGCCCGTCATCATGTTCGTCGGCTCGCTCAAGCCGTGGCACGGCATCGGCTTCTTGCTCGAAGGCTTCGCCGCGCTGCGCCAGCGCCGCGCATGTGGGCTCTGGGTCATCGGCGATGGCCCCGCGCGCGCAGAGGTCGAAGCGATGGCAGCGCAGATGCCCGATGACGTGGTCTACGAGGGCCCCGTCGAACACGAGACGATGGGTTCCTACCTCGCGGCAGCAGACGCGATCTGCGCGCCCTATCCGTCGGCTGCGCCAGGCTACTTCTCGCCGCTCAAAGTCGTCGAAGGCCTCGCTGCTCGAAAGCCGTTGATCGGCAGTCGCGTGCCGTGCGTGCTCGGCGAACTCGGCGGCGAAGACCTGCCAGGACTGTTCGACGCGGACTCGATCGAAGGCTTCGTCGCCGCTGCGGAGCGAGTTCTCGACAACCCGCGTGCAGCGCTCGCAAGCGAACGTCTCGTGCAAAACCTCGATTGGCGGCAGAAGGCGCGCATCGTGCTGCCGTGGCTGCAACCGCGCGAGAAGCCGACCGAGGAGCCGCGTGCCGTCTAAGCTCAACTTCCGCGAGAAGACGAAGCAGGCGCTCTACGTCTGGAGGCGCCTGTTTCCGTATCTCGGCGCCTATCGCGGCCGACTGTTCGCAGCGTTCTCGCTGACGACGATCGTCGTGCTCGCGGAGTTGGCGAAGCCATGGCCACTCAAGGTCGTGATCGACCAAGTGCTCGGCGACGAACCGTGGGCGATCTTGCCAGAGAGCATGACGGGCAAGGAGAACGCAGGCTCGCTCGCGCTGCTCGCCGGCGCGGCGGTGCTCGTGTTCTCGATCATCACGGGCTTCGCGAGCTACTTCCGCGACCTGTGGCTCGCCGAGACCGGACAGAAGGTCGTCAACAGGATCCGCCGCCACGCTCTCGATCGCATGCTGCTGATGTCGCTGCGGTGGCACGAGCAGCGCCGACGCGGCGACTTGCTGCTGCGCCTCGTCAGCGATGCATCGCAACTGCGCGTGTTGCTGATCGACGGACTGTTCTCGCTGATGCGCGAAGGCCTGCTCGTCGGCGGCACGCTCGTCGTGATGCTGATCATGGACTGGCGCATTGCACTGATGGCCATCGCCGTGATGCCCGCGATCGCAATCATGACTTCGCTGTTCGGCGTCAAGCTGCGCTCTGCGGCACGCAAGCAGCGCGCAAAGGAAGGCGATCTCGCGACGTCGGTTCACGAGACGATGTCCGCGATCCCTGTGATCCAGGCCTACGGACTCGAGGAGCAGGCAGCAGACGCATTCACGAAAGCGAACCGCAAGAGCGCAAAGGCTGGCCTCGCTGCGACGCGACTCGAAGGACGGCTAGGCATTGGCGCAGAGACTGCGCTCGCGCTCGGCATCGGCCTCACGTTGTACTACGGCGCGCTCCGCGTCTCGGCGTCCGACAGCGACCTCACTGCAGGCGACTTGCTTGTGCTGCTCGCATATGTGCGGTCCTTCTACAAACCGATCCGCAAGGCGATGCAGCGCAGCTCGGCGATGATCAAGGCCGCGGCAGCAGGCGAGCGCATCTTGCACCTGCTCGACGCTGTGCCCGACCTGCCTTGGCTCGAGACGCCACAAAAGATCGCGCAGGTCCGCGGCGAGATCACGATCGACCACGTCAGCTTCCGTCACGGCGATGGACGGCAAGTGCTCTCCGACGCGTCGCTGCGCATCCCAGCGGGCCAGCACGTGGCATTGGTCGGCGCGAATGGCTCCGGCAAGACGACGCTCGCAACGCTGTTGCCGCGACTCCGCGACGTCGACGCAGGCGCGGTGCGCATCGACGGCGTGGACGTCCGCCAACTCGGCGCGCAACAACTTCGCAGCGCAGTGGCGCTCGTGTTCCAAGAGACCGTCCTGTTCGACGCGACGCTGCGCGAGAACATCGTCATGGGCCGACCGGAGGCGTCGGAGCAAGAAGTGGAAGCGGCGGCGAAGTGCGCCGGCGTGACGGTCTATTCCGACCGCTGGGCGGACGGCCTCGAGACCGAGGTCGGCGAACGCGGCGCAGGGTTGTCTGGCGGCGAGCGCCAGCGCGTTGCGCTCGCGCGCGCTCTCGTGCGCAACGCATCCATCATCGTGCTCGACGAGCCCACCACCGGCCTCGACGCAGCCAACGAAGAACGACTCTGCAACGAAGTGCTTGTTCGCCTTCGCGGCAAGACCGTGTTGCTGATCACGCACAACCCGCGCGTGCTCAACGCAGTCGATCGCGTCGTGCGCATCGTCGACGGCAAGCTCGTCGACGTCGACAAGCGGACTGGCGAGCAGTTGCTGACCGGTGAATCCCAAGGGGACGCATGACCATCGTCTGCCCTCTTCCTGTCGCCGCGACGGAGCCGTCGTTTGCGCGCGCAATCGACCGCGAACTCGTGCAGCAACTCGCGCGCGACTTGCTCGGCGATGGCTCGCGCAACGTCTCGCTCGCTCCCGACTACGTGCGCTGGAAGGGCAAGGACGGCTGCATCGTTGGCTGGCACGCGCTCGTCGGCGACGAACAAGCTCCGTCGTACATCACGGTGCGCACTGCGCCGCCGCTGCGCCTATCGGACGAAGCCAGCAAGCTGCGCCACCGCGCCGACGAAGAGACCGACGAGTGGCAGCGATCGCTCGCGCTCTCCGAAGAGCACGGCCTCCTGCTGATCGGGTTCCCGCTCGACCGCCAGATGCCGGACCTTCGTCGCCTCGTGCGGGCTTCGAAGGTGCGCACGCTCGTGCAAGGCGTGCGGCCGGACCTCGTGCCAGACAGCTTGCGCATCAGCAAGAGCAAGAGCCGTCGAAGCATCGTGCGCTACAAGCCCGAACGCCGCGCAGTGCTGCGGTGGGACCTTGGCTTCAAGAGCGAGGATGCGCAGGTCGCCGACTGCGTGCAGACGATCTGGTTCCGACTGCTCGCCGAACCGTTGCCGTTCCGAGCGCCGCTCGCAGCGGCTGCTCGCGACGCCGGCATCCGCGTGCCTGAGTTGCTCGCATCGCCGCACGAACGACTCCTGCTCGAAGGACATCTCGACGGCTCGCCATTCGATCTCGGCGATCGCTCTCGCCTCGACGACGTGGCGGCCACGCTGCGGCGACTGCACGGCGCGAAGCTGCCGGAAGGCGCTCCGGTGCGCGATGCGGGAGGAGAACTCGAACTCGTGCTCCGCGCCGGCGAGGACATGGGCCTGCTGACCCCTGCGCATGGCGCTGCCGCCGCGGAGATCGCTCGCACCCTCACGGCCTGCATGCCGGCAGCGAGCCCTGCTCGACTGCTGCACGGCGACTTCCACTGCGGGCAAGTGTTGCTCGGCGCTGACGCAGGTCTTTGCGACTTCGATCGCGCGTGCGCAGGCCCCATCGGGATGGACCTCGCGTCGTTCCATGCGCATGCGGTCGCGGAGGACCAGCACGGCGGAGCTGCGTTCGCCGACGCATTCGTCGAGGCCTACGCGAAGGCCGGCGCGATGCCGCCTGCTCGCGAAGTCGCATGGTGGAACGCAGCAGCGCTCGTGCGGATGGCCGCGTCGCCGTTCCGATCCTTGCAAGCTGATTGGCCACAAGCTTGCGAGCGCCTGCTGACTGCAGCGACCGTTGCTGCAAAGGACGCTGCGCGATGACCTCCACCGTGTCGGCTGACTTCGCTGCGTTGCAACTCGCGTTGCCAGAGCTCGCGCCCGGCGACGAACTGGTGCTGCGCGAAGACGACGGCAAAGCCTGTGCGCTGCTGCGCCAGAAGCGGGGCGTGCCGCGCAACTTCACGTTCGAGAACGGATCGCTGCGCGAACTGTCGCTGCGAGACGACGCGGCGCTGCCCGCGGCCGCGCTGTGCGCCGACGAAACTGCGTTGTGCGATGCGCTGCGCCCCGCGTTCGGCGACGTGCGCGAACCGCAACTCGTCGCATGGCGGCCGTCGAAGCGCGCCGTTCTGCGCATGCGCCGCGGCGACGAGACGGTCTACGTGAAGCTGCTCGACAAGAAGACGTGGAAGCGCGCGAAGGCCGCGTTGGAGCGCATGCAGTCGATCGAGGCTCCGCTGCGATTTGCGCTGCCCAGCGCGCTTTTGCCAGACCTCTGCGCCTACGTCGCGAACGGCGTGTCGGGCGTAGCGCTCCACGACACGCTCGCC
>CAIYFF010000062.1 GCA_903925435.1 uncultured Planctomycetota bacterium
GCGCTCGATGCGACGTCGCCGCGCGCGCGTCAGTGGGCCGAGACGCTCGCAGCGAAGATGCGCGTGCAGGGCAAGGATGCGGTGATCGTAGGCTCCGCGGCGGTTCCGTCGGATGCGCCCAACGATCGCGTGACGCGACTCAAGGTCGGCAACGGCGGGATGGAGATCGCGAGTTTCGCCGATGGCAAGGGCATCCCGCTTGCCGGCGGTTCGTTTGGCGGCACGACCGTGCTCGTGTTGCCGGCGGGCGCTTCCGACGAGGACTTCGCTGCGTGGAAGGCGATCGAAGACAAGAAGGCCATCAAGCGCCTCAGCATGTTCGCCAACCTTGCGATCGCGCGCGCCGACAAGGAGCCGACGCTGCCGCAGGTGATCGAAGGGTTGCGCCAGAAGGGACGTTCCCGAGTGCTGATTTGCCCGGCGTCGTTCTGCGAAAGTCCACAGACGATGCAAGCTTTGCAAAACGAGCTTGGCGATGCGCTGCGCGGCATGGACGCGCATTGGCTGCCCGGACTCGGTGCAGCGTTGGTGCGCTGACGGCGGCCGATACGTCGGCAGCGGTCCGACGTAATGCATGGATTTTGGGGGGTATCCGGATTCCGGTCACGGCACGGTGAGACCGGCGCAAGCGCGTCCATTCGCCGAACAGCAAGGGCAACGGCGCATCCGGCACGGTTGTTGACTTGTTCTATTCTTTACTTGGTTGCTCCCCGGCTCTGCTCCCCAGCTCCGCTCTCTCCTCGGACTTATCTGATGCTCCGTATTCCCCTCTTGCTCACGGCCATTGGCCTCGCGTCGTCGCTCGCGGCGCAAACGCTGACCGGTCGCGTCGTCGACGCCAACAACCTTCCTGTGGTCGGAGCCACGGTCTACTGCGACCTGTCGCCGACGATCCAGGCCAACACGGACGCGCTCGGCAACTTCACGATCACGTCTGCGATGGGACTGCGGAACCTCCGCTACGACATCGCGATCAACCCGCGCAGTTCGATCATCGCGCCGCTCGAGTATGGCCGCGTGCAGGTGAGCGGAGTAACCAACCTCGGCACGGTGCAACTAGCGCCCGGCACACAGATCTCCGCCACTCTCGTTGGCCCGACCGGACTGCCTCTCGTTGGCGCCAACCTCTCGGCCTTCGACACTGCTGGCCTGAAGCTCTACACGCCCAATGACGGCACCGACGTCAATGGCAATGCGCAGATCGTCGTTCCCTACGGGCCGCTGACGTTTCGCGCGATGCCCCCCGTCGGCACGACTCTCGTTGCGCTGCAGGAGGACATCACGGTCACCGGGCCGCGCGCCTACGGCACGATCACAATGCGCCAGGGCTACGCGCTGACCGGCTCCATCGTTCGCAGTGGCGCCACGCCGCTGCCGATCTCCAACTGCGAGATCCTCGCGACCAACATGCTGACCGGCGAGAGCATGTTCCTCGCCAACAGGCGCACGAACACGCTTGGCGCGTTCAACTTCCTGCTGCCATTCGGCCTCTATCAGCTGGAGCTGCAGCCTGCGGCCGGCTCGCCCTACGCAGCGCGCGAAGTCTTTGGCATTCCGGTCATCGACTACAGCTACAGCCTCGGGCTCGTTCCGCTGGATCCAGGCGTGATCCTGAGCGGAACCGTTCGCGGCCCGACGGGATTGGCGGTCGCTGGCGCTGACATCGACGTGATCACGGCCAACGGCCACAAGATCTATACGCCGAACGACAACACGTCGGCGACGGGCGCATTCTCGGTGGTCGTTCCGACTGGCGGCACCTACTCGGTCCAAGTGGATCCGCTCGTCGCCAGCAACCTCTATGGCGCAAAGTCGGCCCCTGTGGTCGTCAATGCTTCCACCAATGCAGGCATCATCACGGTCCCAAGTGGCGTGCCTGCCACGATCACGGTGATCGACGCCCTCGGCGCTCCGGTCGCCAACGCTCAGATGAGCGTGCGCAATGCGACGACCGGCGCGGAATACGTCGTGCCCGGCAACACTGCAGGCGCTGATGGCGTCATCCACGCAGTGGTTCCGCAAGGCAACCTCGACATCCGCGTGAAGGCGCCGCAGGGCTCCCTCAGTGCGCCGGTCGCTCTGCCGCCTTCGATCGTCGCAGGTTCGCTCGTGACGACGGTGCAGTTGCAGCCCAAGACGATGTGCACCAACACGCAGGGCCTCGGCATCCTCACGGTGCCAAATGGCGGCGACATCTTCCTGCAGTGGACGATCATGAACCTGACGCCGCAGGTTCAGACCTTCACTGTCGAGGCTTCGGTGCCACTGCCTTCGGGCGTGGAGGTTCCGTGGGTGCCCGCGATTCCGCTCGACATGCCCGGCCCGTTGGGCATCACGTTGACGTTCTGGATTGCGACGCCGCCGGTGCCTGCGACCGAACTGAAGTTCCTGCAGAAGTTCTTGGTGCGCATCCGCGACGCCGCGACGACGCAGTTGCTCGACGAGTCGTACGTCTACTTCGTGCCGCAGTGATGCGAGCAATGCGGTCCGGCGTTGATGTCGGACCGCGGAGCACGACGAGACAAGAACGGAACGCGAGGAGTTTGAATCTGCGGTAAAGAACGGGGTGCTTCAGCCCCGCCCCAAGCCGCATCGATGCTTCGCAACTCTGTCTCCATCGCTCTGACCCTCCTTGCTCTCGCGACCACAGGAAAAGCCCAGTCACTCGCGGGCACTGTGGTCGATGCCGTCGGCGCGCCGGTCGCCGGCGCGGTCGTGTCGCTCAGTGGCACCGCGTTCTCGGCAACGACGAACGCAACCGGCCAGTTCTCGATCCTTGGACTGCTGAACCGCAGCTACACGCTCCAGATCGAAGCCATTGGGCAACCGCTCGCTCCGATTGAGTTGTCGCGCACCGTTCTGGGCGCAACCAACGTGGGCAGCATCGTGCTGCAGCCGGGCTCGATCGTCACCGCGACGTTCACGGATCC
>CAIYFF010000063.1 GCA_903925435.1 uncultured Planctomycetota bacterium
AGAATGGAATCCTGGCGATCGCTCGACGGCGCACGGCCCGATGCGGCCTGGAACTGCGCTCGATTGGCTCGTGGAAGTCGCCAAGGTCCGCGTGGTGTTCCCCGTTCTGCATGGCCCCTACGGCGAGGATGGTCGCCTGCAAGGCATGCTCGAACTGAGCTCGGTTCCCTTCGTCGGGTCGGACTGCCTGTCGTCGGCGCTCGCCATGAACAAGCAGCGCACGCGGCAGATCTTGGAGCACTCGGGCATCCGCGTTGCGAAGGCCTACGTGCCGGACGCGACGCTGCAGAGCATGGACATCGACGCCGAATGGAACCGCCTCGTGGCGACGACCGGCTTGCCTGCGTTCTGCAAAGCGGAGTGCAGCGGCAGCAGCCGCGGCATCGCGCGCGTGGAAACGCGCAGTGACTTCGATGCGTTTGTCGAGTCGGCGCGGCCCACGTTCGATCGTTGGTTTGCGGAGTCGCTCGTGAAGGGCGAAGAGATCACGGTGCCCGTTCTCGGCAATCGCGACAGCGCGCTGCGAGCGCTGCCGCCGATCGGCATCTACCCGCTCTTCTCGGACCACTTCGACGAACGCGCAAAGTACGAGAAGGGCGCATGTGACGAGATCTGTCCGCCGCCAGGTTGGAGCCAGGAGCGCATCGCAGAAGCACAGAAGCTCGCTCGCGCGTGCCACCGAGCCCTGGGCTGCGATGGCATGTCCCGAACCGACATGATCTGTGGTCCAGAAGGGCTGGTCGTGCTCGAGGTCAACACGATCCCAGGCATGACCGAGCAGAGTCTGCTGCCGAAGGCCGCGAAGACTGCCGGCATGACGATCCCGCAGTTGCTGCACACGCTCGTCGACCACGCGATCGATCGCTGGAACGTCGACGCGCCGCGTGCCGCAGTTGCGCCTGGCGCCAGTCGGCCGCGCGTGGCATCCACGGCGCAGCACGGCGCGAGCGCTGGCTGAGCCTTGATGCTGGTCTGCGTGCGAATCCAGGATCCCGGCAACGCGCCGCAGCCAGTCGGCGCGGCCGCGGAGCCGGCGGCCAGTTCCTGGTTGTGGGACCTCGCGCGCAGCCCGGGCTTCTTGGAGACGGTCGTGGCGCTCGTCGTGTTCGCGGCGTTGCTGATCGCGTGGTGGCGATTGTCGCGTCTGTCGGAGCGCATCAAGAGCCGCGCATTGTTGCGCGACTGGTTCTTGGGCATCGAACAGGCGCTGCACGGCGACAGCGAAGGCGCAGAGGCTCGTTTGCTGCGCGTGCTGCAAGCGGACCCCGAGAACCACTACGCGCGCCTCTTGCTAGGCAACGTGCACTTGCAGCGCGGACATCCCGAGAAGGCGCACGCAGAACACCTGCTCTTGCGCGATGCCTTCGCCGTCCGAGGCGGCGACAACAGCCTGCACCTCGCGAAGGCCCTGCTTGCCGCAGGCCAACCGACCGAGGCAGCTGCCGCGGCCGCAGAAGCTGCGAAGGAGCGGCCGAATGACCCCGATGCGCACGAGTTGTGGTTCCGCTGCTTGCTGCAGCAGGGCGACTTCGATGCAGCAGTGGAGGTTGGCGAGCGCCTCGTCGTGCGCGCCAATAACTCGCGCCACGGAACGCGGTCGCATCACGATGCCGCTCGACAACGGCTGTCATCGTTGCGCAACGATGTAGCCCACGCATGTTGCCAAGCTGGCGCGCAGCAACTGTGGCGAGGCGATCGCGCGCGCGCGCAAGCTCTGCTGCGGAAGGCGGAGTTGCTCGCTGCCGACCTGCCTGCCGTGCCGTTGCTCGCTGCGCGCATCGACGCCAGCGAACGCGGTGAGGCGCGTGTGGTGGAGGCATTGCTGCAGGCTGGCGTTCCTGTCGTCGCCATTGGCAACGCATCGAGCAACCTCGCAACGACCGCTGCCTCGCCGACTGCGCAGAGCCCATGGCTCCCACGCATCGCGTCGCTGCTGCCGACGCATCGCTTCTGTTGCTCGCGCTGCAACGCGCCGCTGCCGTCAGGCCAAGGCGCATGTGCAACATGCCTCGCTGAGGGCAGCGCGAGCATCCAGGAGCCAGACCTGTTCGTGGCGGTCCCCGCACCCGATCGGTTGGCGGATGCGCTCGAGGCCAACGAAGCGCACATTCGGCGCGTTTGCCGCGAAGCGACGGAAGACGGAGATCGCCAAGGCTCGGAGGCTGCACGCCTCGCTGTGCTCGAACTGGGAGCTCGCGCGGTTCCGCAACTGCTTGCGCGCGCAACGGGCCGCGGCGCCGCCGCGGAGCGCGCGATGGAGTTGCTGCGCCTACTGGGGCCGGAGACGACTCCAGCATTGCTCGCCGCCGCCGAACAGATGGAGAGCGATCGGCTGTTGCCCGATGGCGGCATGCTGACCAACACGGTTGGCCGCGTCGTGCAAGGCTTCGATCGCAGCGCGTTGCCGTATGTGCGATCCCTTTTCTCGTCGGCGCAGCGCAGCCAGCGCAAGATCCTGATCGACTACTTCCTCGGTCTCGCGGACATGGACGAGTTCCAGGTCGTGCTCGAACGCTTTCCGCCGATCGAGATCCTGCATCGCCTCGGCAAAGCGGAGGAGTTGGCGCTGCGGCGGTTCTTGCAGGCGGCGAAGCCCGACAGCTTCGTGCTCGACGTGTTGCTCGCCGAGCCAATGTTTGAACGCGATGTCGACGTGCTGCGCGCAATCGAAGGAGCGCAGCATCCGCGCGCGCTCGAAGCCCTGCTCGCCCGCCGGGGCCCTTCGCATTCGCTGACGGCAGCGCTGCTCGAAGCGCTCGAGACGGAGCCTGCGCATGGGCCCGCGTTCCGCATCCTCGCCTCGTTTGGCCAACGTGCGATCGAACCGTTGCTGTCCGCTCTCGGCGATCCCGACCGCGCCGCGGCGGCGCGATCGCGCATTGCTGACCTGCTCGTGTCGGTTGGGCCGTCCGCCGTGGATCGCATCTGCCAGAACTTCGGCGCAGAACCTTCCGAGATCGATGATGCGCTGCGTGCCGTGCTGGTGCGCATCGGCGATGCCGCGGTCGACCCGATGGCCGCCGCGTATGCGAGACCAGGTTGGCTCGAACGCATGACGATCGGCCTCGTGACCACGGGCGCGCATCGACGGCGGCAGATCGCGCGCGCGCTGTGCGAATCCGGCACGCGTCACGCGGAAGCCGCGTTGTCGCGCTTGCGCGCAACGGAGCAGGATCCTGGGCTTGCGCTGCAACTCGACGAAGCGCTGCATCGCCTGCGCGCCAACATCCCTGAGGGCCCGCGATGAAAGAGCCCAAGGGATTCGTTCGCCGCATGGTGGGCAAAGGTCTGTCGTCGATGCGGCCCAAGACCTGGAAGGGGCAGGCGTTGCTCTACGGCATCCCTGCGCTGCTCGTGTTGGCGTTGCTCGATCCGGTGTTCGGGATCGTGCACAAGGTGTTTGACCTGTTTGCCCGACTCCTTGTGCCGCTGCTCGAGACGACGATCGGTCGCATCGTTGCGTTGCTGGTGGCGATGGCGCTCGGCGCGATGCTCGCAGCGTGGCTCTTGCGCGAACGAGTGCACGCGATGCGAAGCCGTGCGTTGCTTGCGCGCCATTTCGATGCAACGGCGGCATTGGTCGCAGGCGATCGCAAGAAGGCGCGCGATCTGCTGCTCACGATTGGCAAGCGTCAGCGACTGGCGCCACCCGAGTATCCGTGGATCGCGCAGGATGCCTATCTCAAGCTCGCGCGCCTTGCGCTTGCGGATGGACGCGCAGCCGAGGCGATGGGTTTTGTCGCGCGTGTGTCGGATCCCGACTTGCCGATCGAACTGGAGCGCTCGCGCGCGCAGCTGCGCATCGCAGCGCTCGCACAGCACGGTGGGGCGCTGCCGCAGACGTTGCTGGCCGAGGCCGAGGCCGCGTGCGAACGGCACCCCGAGGATGCGCAACTGTTTCGCGAACTGCGCGCGCTGCGGTGCGCCAGCGGCGACTTGCTTGGCGCAGCGGAGGCACAGTCTCGCGTGGTCCAAAACGCCGAAGCGATCGCGCTGCCGCGCGAGCAAGAGACGTTGTGCCGCGACGCGGCCGCGGCGTTGGCTGCAGCGCTTCAAGCAGACAACATCGACGTCGCCAAGAAGCTGCAGCGCATGACGCAGAAGCTGCCCGGGCCTGCGGCCGGATTGCTGCAGGGGCAGATCCTCGCGCACAAGGGCGACCTCCGCGGCGCGGTGCGTGCCTATGGCCAGAC
>CAIYFF010000064.1 GCA_903925435.1 uncultured Planctomycetota bacterium
CCGGCTCCTTCAAGGACCGCGGCGCTTGCTACAAGCTGCAGAGCCTCAAGAAGGCGGGCGTGCCTGGCGTCGTCGCCGCGTCGGCAGGCAACCACGCGCAAGGCGTCGCGTGGCATGCGACCAAGCAAGGGCTGCCCGCGACGATCGTGATGCCGCAGGCGACCCCGTTCTCCAAGGTCGAACGCACCGAGGCCTACGGCGCCAAGGTGTTGCTGCACGGCGAGTCGCTCGCGGAGTCGCAGGACAAGGCGCACGAGATCGCGACGAAGGAGGGCTTCACGTTCGTGCCGCCCTACGACGACGCGCTCATCATCGCGGGCCAGGGCACCTGCGGCCGCGAAGTGCTCGAGGACTGGCCCGACGTCGAATGCGTGATCGCGCCGATCGGCGGCGGCGGCCTGCTCGCGGGCATGGCGCTGTGGTTTGAAGCGCATCGGCCACAGACGCAGATGTTTGGCGTGCAGACCGTCGGCTGCCCATCGATGCGCGCCGCGGTGCGCGGCGAAGAACCGCCTGCCTTGCAAACGCTGACGCTCGCCGACGGCATCGCCGTCAAGCGACCGGGCAAGCTCACGACGCCGATCCTCGCGCGCCGCTGCGAAGACATCCTTCTCGTTGGCGAAGCCGAGATCGAACACGCAGTGCAGACGCTCGCATCGCAGAACAAGGTCGTCGCCGAAGGCGGCGGCGCAGTGCCGCTGTCAGCTCTCGCACAAGATCCCGCGCGCTTCCAAGGCAAGAAGGTCTGCCTCGTGATCAGCGGCGGCAACATCGACCGGCGCATGCTGTCGACGGTGCTGCTGCGCGGACTCGCGCGCGACGGCAAGGTCGCGCGGTTGCACATCGAGATCCGCGACTTGCCCGGCGTGCTGTCCAAGGTCACGCGCCTGATCGGCGACACGGGCGCAGACATCATCGACATCGAGCACCAGCGCACGTTCTCCCACTTGCCGCCGCGCTGCGCAGAACTCAGCGTCGTGCTCGAGACGCGCGGCCAGCAGCACGTCGAACGGATCCTGCAGCTGCTGCAGCGCGAAGGGTTCCCGGCGCACGCGACCTGAGCGATCGCAGCGGACTATTGCAGCCGCAGTGACAGCAGCCGCTCCGCCACTTCGGCCGCGCTGCCGAACTTGCGCTTCGCCTCAGGGCAGCGCACATGCAACGCGCCGGCGATCTTCTCGACGAATCGCGCGTCTTGCGCCATCGCGCGCGAGAACTCTGGATCGACCATCATGCGGCGCTCGATGTCGACGAGCCGCAGCGGCTGAGGGCGAATGACCGCGGCAAACGGTGCGATCGTCGAACTGCGAATGACGCCGTTCAAAAACGCATTCGCGTCCTTGCCCGCATCGCATGCGGCGCCGCCGGCTCCAGTCCGGCGCGGGACGCCTGCCAGAACACACGCTTCGCCATCTTCATTCGCTTCACGCATCGCATCCGCCTCGTCGCTCGGCAGTGGCCGGTCGGACGAGGCAGTGCGTCGCGAACTTCGAAAGATCCCTGCAGTGCGGCAAGGATCCCGAGCGGCGTCCGCGACGACGCGCGCGCGTCGTCGCAAATTGCATCACTTCGCCGCGTTGTCGCGCGCAGCGAGCTCGGCAGTGACGTCGATGTCCCACTCGACCTTCTCGCCATCGCGGATCGTGCGCACGATGCGCATCTCCGGCTTGTTCGGTTCGCGGATCAAGATCGTGTAGGTGTCCGGCGGGACGGATCCGAACTCATACCAGCCGCTGTTCGCAACCGAGTCCTTGTTGGCCATCAGCCGCTTCATCACCGAAAGCGTCGAAACACGCGACACCACGGCCTTGCCGTTGCCGTCGAGCAGCGAGACGAATGCGAGCGGGATCTGCGACTTCTCCACGTTGGTCGCACGAACGCGAATGCTCGCGCCGCGCACGATGCGCAACTGAACGTCGGCGGTCGCGTTCTCTCCGACTTGCACGTCCTGCAGCTTGCCGGCCTGCAACGCCTCGGTGTCGACGCGGAGGTCGTAGACGCCGGGTGTCACGCCTTCGATCGCAAAGCGGCCATCGTCGCCGGTCACGATCGGAGCTTCCTGCATGCCGAGCATGCTCATCAGCATGCCGCCGCTCTGCTTCTCCTTGGGCCTCGACGTCTCGGCGTAGTGAATCTCGGCCGCGCGCACCGGCGCACCGGATCCGTCGACGACGATGCCCGTGATGCGGCCCGCGAGCGGGACCGTGACGAGGAGCCCTTCGACGTTGGCCATGCCATCGACGACGACGCCTTGCACGTCCGCCGTGCCGTAGCGCTTCTTGTCATCGCCGCCTCGGCGGCCGCGGCCGCGAGCTCCTGCGCGCAAGCGATACGTGCCTGCTGACACGCTGCGCATGCGGAACTCGCCGTTCTCGTCGGTGCGACCTTGGCTGAGGCCGCCTTGCGCGATCATGCCAATCAGCCCGTCCTGCAGGCCCGAAGCGCCTTGATCGCTGCCGAGCGACACCTGGATGCCCGCGACCGGATTGCCGCTGCTGTCGACGACGCGACCGCTGACTTCGCTGCTCGGCAAGTCGAGGTCGAGGCGGAACTCCGTCTGGCCTTCTGGCACTTCGATGGTCATCGAGGTCTGCACCGGACGACCTTGGAAGCGCGAGATCTGCGCGACATAGGTGCCGGGCTTGATGCCGACCAACTCGTAGCGGCCATCGTCGCGCGCGGCGTTGGCGCGAACGCCCATGCCGAGCAAGCCATCGCGATCCTGGCCAAGCATGGTCACGAGCGCACGCGCAACGGGCGCACCGCCTTCGCGCACGATGCCAAACACGCGCACGCCGTCATCCGACTCATCGGCGATGTCGAGGCGCGATGTCTTGCCTTGCTTCACCGCGATCGTCTTGAGCCGCATGTTGCTCATCAACTCGAGCGGGATGTTGTCGGCGCGTTCATCCATGCGCGACTTGAAGACGACGTATTGGCCCTGCGCGAGCCCGTCGATCACGTAGTGCCCGCGCTTGTCGGTCGTGGCGCTGCGCAACGTGCCGCTCTGCATCGAGAACGCGGCGATCACCGCGTCCGCGAGCGGCCGCTGCAGCGCGCCGGTCACGTCGCCTTCGATCGCGCCGCCGGACTCCACCGTGATCTCGATCGGAGCAATCGGTTGGTCCGCGACGATCTGCACGTCCTTCGCCGACGACTTCGCCATGTCGGGATGCCGCGCCGTGAAGCGATACGCGCCCGTCGACAGCGCCGCGATCGTGAAGCGACCCTGGCTGTCGGTCATGCTGCTCTTCTGGCTCTGCGTCGACGACAGGCCGAGGAAGTCCATGTCCTCAGGGTCGATCTCGACCGAGAACATGCCGCGGTCCTTCTTGTCCTTCTGCTTGTAGGCCGTGACTTGCGCGTCGCTGATCGGCTTGCCCGTCGCCGCGTCGATCACCGTGCCCATCGCAGTGAGTCCCGCGGCGAGCGTGAAGGTCAACTCGTCGGCGGCCTGGCCTGGCAGCAGCGCGATCTCTTGGTTGTCTGGATCGAGATAGCCGCTTGCGCGCACGCGAACGCGAACCGTTCCCGGCGGGACGCCGCGCAGTTCGAAGCGACCATCGTCGCTCGCGATCTCACGCCAGTTGCCATCCATGCTCATGCCGCGATCGGCCATCGTCTGGCCTTCGGGCAGCTGGATCGTCGTGTCGCGTGGCTGTCCGCCGCGCTGCCACGACGGGCCGCTCATTCCGTCCGCGTTGCGGCGGCCGCTGCTCGCTTCCGCGACCTTGGCATCGCCCTTCGCCGCGCCTTCCGCAGGCTTGGCCTCCGCGGGCTTGGGCTCCGTCGAACGCGTGTCGACGCGGTAGCGCGCCACTGGCTTGCCGTCGCCGTCGACGACGCGACCGCGCACGATGCCGCCGCGCTGGATCTGCACTTCGATCGTGGGCTCATCGATCTTGACGCCCATGCGCGTGGCGGTCGTGTAGCCGGGCTTGCTCGCCTGAATGACGAGGCGCTCGCCGGTCATCCCGCGCGCGGTGAATGCGCCCTCTGCGTCCGTCGTCACTTCGACGCGGCGGATCTTGAGCATCATCTTGAGGAACTGCGGATCGTCGGGCCGCTCCCACGGACGCAGCTCCACCTTGGCGTTGGCGACGGGCTTCTTCTCATCGTCGACGACGCGACCCGTGACGGCGCGGCCATCGGCCAGCCGCAGCTCGAGGTCCGGGTAGACGCCGCCATCGACGACGGCGAGGTCCTCGACTGGCGATGGCGCGAGGCCATCGGCCGCCGCGACGAACGCGACGCGACCCGCGGCAACGGGACGCAACGAGAAGCGGCCCTGCGCGTCCGTGGTGATCGGCTCGCTGCGGCCATCCGCGGAGAACAGCACGCGGCTGATGTCGAGATAGACCATCGCGACGTTGGCGCCTTCGATCGGCTTGCCGTCTGGCGACAGCACGATGCCGGACACCGTGGCGCCTTCATGGCCGCGCACCGTGACCATCGCGACCTGACCCTTCTCGACATCGACGCCGTGCACTTCTTCGAGCGCCATCGTCGGGTGCGATGCGGACACGACGTAACCCTGGCCAGAAGGCACGCCGGGCAGATCGAACGCGCCGCGTTCATCCGTTGCGGTCTCGAGCCAACGGTAGTTGCGATCCGTGAGCTGGCCGAGGAACGCATTGAGCCCCGGTCGCAAGCTCACTGCTGCGCCCGCCATCGGCTGCCCATCGGCGCCGAGAACGACGCCGCGAACGCGGCCGCCGGCGTATGCGCGCAGTTCGATGCCTTCGACCATCTGCCCCTGCGCGAGCCGCGCCGACGCTGGAGTGCGCACGTAGTGCCCGTCGCTGCGCCCGTCGAGGAACACGATGCCGTCGGCGAGCCCCGTCAACTCGAACGTGCCGTCCGCGGCGCTCGTCGTGCGCGCGAGAATCTGCGCAGGCCGACTCGTCTCCGTGAACATGCCGCCCTGCATCAAGCCGCGGAAGCGATTGAGCAACGGCTCGATCGACGGCTGCTGCTTCAACGCGAGCACTTCCACGCCCGCGAGCGGCTGCGCAGTCGACGCGTCGAGCACGACGCCGCGAACACCCGTCCTGTTGGCGGAGGACTCCGCGACCGTGCGCTGCGTGTCTGCAGCCATGGCAGACGAAACCGCCGCCGACGCGGCCTGTTCGCCAGTTGCGCCATCGAGGCCCGAGCCATCGGTCGAGGAGCTCGACGTCGGGGCAACCGCTACGTCCGTCGCATCGCTTCCGGCCCACCACAGCACGAACAGCGAAAGCAAGGCGACGAAGGCGCCAACGGTGATTGCTGTCTGATTGCGCATGGGTTCGATCAGCGGACGGAGGGCGGCGGGCGGCGGGCGGCGGGAAGTCGCGCCTGTGGCCGCTCGGGGACTGGCCATGTCGGCCCGCTCACCCATAGGGCGACCATGGTAGCGAGCCTCCGGCGCGCCGCGCGCTTCGCCAAGGCATGGAACGCGGATGCGCTTCGCCGCTACATCCCGACGATCGGCAGCTCGATCGCAAACTCTGCCCCCTCGGGCCCGGTTGCGCAGAGCCGGATGCGGCCCTGGTGCGACTCGACGACACGGCGGCAGATCGCGAGCCCGAGTCCGGTGCCCGCTGTCTTCGTCGTGAAGTAGGGCTCGAACAGCCGTTCGCGAACGGCGGCGTCGAGACCGGGGCCATCGTCCTTGATGCGCACCACGACGAACGCGCCTTCGACCGCGGACGACAACTGCACGCGAACGCCAGACGGCTTGGCCTGCGCCGCGTTCTGCAGCAAGTTGACGAACACGCGCCGCATCTCATGCGCATCGATTGCGATGCGCGCGTCCTTGGCGCCCGGGGCGAACTCCAATCGCAGAGTTTCGACAGAGAACAGGCCCTCGGCTTCGGCGACGACTCCGCGCAGGAAGTCATCGGCGACCACGACCTCCCTGCTGCGCATCGGCGCGCCAGCGAACTGCCGGAAGTCATTGGCGATGCGCGCCAACTCTTCGGTCTGCGTCTCCACCGTGCGCGCGAGTCGCTCGGCCACCGCATCGGCGCGCGGATCGTTCTCTTTGCGCGCGCGCAACAGCAACTGCGCAGCCATGCGCATGGGAGTCAGCGGGTTCTTGATCTCGTGCGCGACTTGGCGCGCCATCTCGGCCCACGCCTTTTCACGTTCTGCGACCGCAAGCCGCTCGCGCCCAGCGGCGAGCTCCTTGGTCATTCCATTGAACGACTCCGCGAGTTCGCCGAGTTCTCGGCCACCGCCTGCGGGCACTTGCACGTCGAGGTCGCCCGAGGCAATGCGGCGTGTCGCCGCTGCAAGTTCGCGCACAGGACGCGCAATCGCGCGCGACGCTGCGAGCGACCACACCAGCAGCACGAACAGGGTTGCGCCGATCGAGAACAAGAACACGCGGGCAAACGCATCGGCGCCGGAGAACAGTTCTTTCGTCGGGACCGTGACGACGAGCGCAAAGTCCGACTCCGCTCCGACGTCGAGCCGGTGGAAGCCATACTGCATTGCGCGACCCGTCGCGTCCTCGAACGACTCCTCGCCATGGTCGCGTAACGCGATCAACGTCCGCAACAGCTGCGGCTCCAATGCCTCGCCATAGCGCCCGCGATCCGTGTGACCGCGCACCACGCCATCGCCATCGACGAGCAGCGCCTCTGCGGACGGATACCCCGCATCGCGCAATGCGGCGCGCGTTCCGTCGAGCAGTCGCTGCACTTCCTGCCAACGAATCAGCGCGAGCAATGCGCCTGCGCTCCCGCCTCGCTGTGGCACGTCGAGCACGAGCGCA
>CAIYFF010000065.1 GCA_903925435.1 uncultured Planctomycetota bacterium
AAGAAGAAGAAGCCTGGCCGCAAGCGCGCGACGAGCAAGTCCGCCAAGTGACGCGCGGCGGGCGATGCCCGCCGCTGCGTTTGCGATCGAAGCCGACCGCTCGTTGTCTCAGCCCGCTTCGAGCATGCGCGTCATGCGCTGCGAGATCGAGCGGCGCGCGCGGAACACCGCCATCTTGATGTTGGCGACCGGGCACCCGAGATCCTCGGCGATCGCGCGATACGGCCGGTTGCCGACCTCGACGTCCGTCAGCACGCGCTTGGCGCGCGCGGACAGCTTCTCGAAGCACTGCAAGTAGATCGCGAGCGCGAGCACATACGCGCGGTCCACCACCTCGGCGCTCTCGTGGTCGGTGGCAACGCGCTCCGGCGCGCGTTCGCGATCGTCCACCACATCGATCGTCTCGCCGTCGATCGTCGCCATCGCGCGATGGCGCGGGTCCGCGTGGAGCAAACGCAGCGCGGTGTTGCGCACGATGCGATGGCCCCAGTTGCGGAACGCGTCGCCGCGCGCCGCCGAGAAGCGATGCGGGTAGCGATAGATCGCGAAGAACGTCTCTTGCAGCACGTCGTGGTCCGCCGCGGCGCATGGACCGCCGCGCCGCATGTGGCCGTGGATCGCGTGCAAGAACGGCGCGGAGTTGCGTTCGTAGAGCAGCGAGAACGCTTCGTCGTCGCCGGTGCGGCGGAACACGTCCATCGCGCACGTGTCGATCCAGTCCTCCAACTCGCCGCGGTTCCGCGGCGCTTGGCCATCGGGCAACTGCCCTTCCGCAAGACGCAGCAACGCAGCGTCGCCGGTCCGTTCGGACAGGCGCAACAGGCGATTGCGCAGCGCAGGGGCAACAGGAAGGCAGCAAGTCTCGGTCTGCATGGGGGCTCCGTCGTTTGGGGACGGGCGGGCCGCGGCATGCCGCAGCGCCCGTTCAAGATCCCATCCGTCGCCAGCGCACGCGCCCCATCACGAAATCGTCCGGATTCGCATGCGGCTTTGCGCACACGCCCCTGTTGCCCATGATCTGCGCCCCATGACCGCCGCCATCGACCCGAGCCTCGACCTGTTCGCGGAGATCGACCGACTGCGCAAAGAGCGCAATGCGGTCATCCTTGCGCACTACTACCAAGACCCGGACATCCAGGACATCGCGGACTACCTCGGCGATTCGCTCGAACTCGCCAAGCGCGCGCGCGACACGAAGGCCGACGTCATCCTGTTCTGCGGCGTCCACTTCATGGCCGAGACGGCCAAGATCCTCAACCCGGGCAAGGTCGTCGTGCTGCCCGATCTCGAGGCCGGCTGCTCGCTCGCCGATGCGTGCCCCGCCGATCAGCTGCGCGCATGGAAGCAGAAGCATCCCGACCACTTCGTCGTGATGTACATCAACTGCGCTGCGGCGACGAAGGCCGAGAGCGACCTGATCTGCACGTCGAGCAACGCAGAGAAGATGATCCGCTCGATCCCCGAGGACCGGCCGATCCTGTTTGGCCCAGACAAGAACCTCGGCGCGTTCTTGAGCAAGAAGCTCGGCCGCAAGATGGACTTCTGGCCAGGCACTTGCATGGTCCACGAGACCTTCAGCGCGCAGAAGATCGCAGCGCTAAAGGCCAAGCACCCCGACGCGAAGTTCATCGCGCACCCAGAATGCGAAGACCACGTGCTCGCGCTCGCGGACTACGTCGGATCGACGAGCAAGCTGCTCGAGTTCGTGCAGAAGGACCCAGGCCAGAAGTTCATCGTCGGCACCGAGATCAACATCCTGCACACGATGCACAAGGCCGTGCCGAGCAAGCAGCTGATCGCGGTGCCCTACGAGGACCGCACCGCCGCGTGCCAGGGCTGCAACGCGTGCCCGCACATGAAGCGCAACACGTTGGAGAAGATCTACCTCGCGCTGCGCGACCTGCAGCCGCGCATCGAGATGGACGAGTCGATGCGACTGCGCGCGCTGAAGCCGCTGCAGCGGATGCTGGAGCTCAGCTGACGCGCGAGCGCGACTTCCAGGTGCGGTTCGCCAACGCGCAGCCGCCGACGAATCCTGCGAGGTAGCTCGCCGAGTGCGCCCAGAGATTGGCGACGAACGCGACGTGGCGATCTTGTGGGACGCGCGAGGCCATCGGCTCGAGCAACACGACCCAACCTGACTTCGCGGCGAAGAACCCGATCCATCCCGCGACGAATGCTGCTGCGCCCATGCACGCGAGCAACTTGCCGATCGGAGCAACGAGCTCGCGCGCCTTCGTGCGGGGACGAGGGCCACGCAACGCGGCGAACGCGAGCAACAGACCGAGCAACAGGCCCACCCACCACGTTGCGACCACGCCCCAACCAAGCGCGAGCAGGGTCGGCGAGTCCGTGGCGAAGATCGGCGGGTGCCCGATCGTGAAGTACTCGACGCAAATGCGAGCGGTGATCTGGTCGTGTGCGATGCCGTAGAGGACGGCAGCGAACACCGACACGGCAATGATCTTCAGCGCTTCCATGTTGGTCAGTTCGCAGTTGCCGTGGAGTCGTGTGCCATGGCCTAGAACTTCCAACCAGGAAGACTTCGCGCCTGCTGGATCCATACGGCGAGTTGCGCCTCGTCGTAGCCGCCTTCTGGGATGTCGAGCCAACGGGCATCCATGCGCGTTCCGCCCGCGGGGACGGGCACGAGCGATGGGCCCGCGAAGAACGTGACCTTCACGCAGCGCGTGAGGACATGGACGCTGAGGAACCAGCCCGTCGCTTCCGTTCCGTAGAACGGCGAGTTCCAACGAACTGCCTTGCGCACGTCGGGG
>CAIYFF010000066.1 GCA_903925435.1 uncultured Planctomycetota bacterium
AGCCGCTCGAGATCGGCCATGACCTTGTTCATCTCCTTGTCGGAGAGGTCTTCGCCAAGGCGCATGCTCATGTCCTCGTGCTGCTTCAGCAGCGCACGGATCGGAGCGACCGCGAGTTCGACGTTCTCGCGCACCGTCTTGGTCTCTTCGAGCTTCGGCTCCTGTGGCACGTAGCCGACCGTCTTGCCTTCGGCGAGACGCGCGGTGCCGTCGAACTCCTTGTCGACGCCTGCCATGATGCGAAGCATCGTCGACTTGCCGGCGCCGTTCTGGCCGATGACGCCGATCTTGGCTCCCTCGAGGAAGACCAGCGAAACGTCCTTTAGGACCGGTTTCTTGCCTTGGTAGCTCTTGGTGAGCCGTTCGATGGCGAAGACGGGCTTGTTGTCTGTCATGGCTGCGTTGGGCTCCCGGCTGGAGCTTGGGGGCGAGCAGGCTACGGACTCCGCGCTCCCTCGTCCAACCTCCCCGTATGCGGCAGCCACTGCGCGGCCATTGCCTCGCGCCGGATGAGGCTATGCTGGCTCCGTGCTCGCCTTCCTCCCGACGCTCGGCTTCCAAGAGATGTTCATGCTCTTCGTGCTGGGCATCCTCCTGTTCGGACGCAACCTCCCCGATGTGGGGCGCAAGGTTGGGCGCACCGTGCAACAACTGCGGCGCGGCATGGCGGAGTTCAAGGCACAGTTGGACCGCGACGATTCGGTGCGCGAGTTACGCAACACGATCCGCGACACGCGCGACGAAGTGCGCCGCGCAGGCGCGATCCCGCGCGCGGTGGCCGACCCAGCGGCCGCGATCCGCGACTACGCCAACGAGACGGTGCGCGACGCGTTCAACAACGGCGATGACGGCCAAGCAGCCGCGCGCGGCGTGCACGATCCGCTGCGAGGCGACGAGTCGCATCGAGCAGCACAAGAGGACGCGCCCATCGATCCAGCGCAAGGCATCGCCCACGACGGCAAGGGCGACACGCAAGACAAGTAGTCGCGCGAGGACTCAGCGCTTCGGCGGTTGCGAGCTCGACTTCTTCTGGCCGATCGCGCCGAGGTTGTCGTGAATGGCCGCGTCGCCCGCGTCGAAGATGCTCATCCAGTCGCCGCCCTTTTCCTTGCTGTTGGCGCGCTTGGTCGCCGCGTTCTCGCGACGCTTCTGCTCCTGCTCGATCCACGGCTTGAAGTTCGGGTAGAGGCTGCCGAGCACCTTCCTGTTCTCCGAGATCAACCCGACGTAGGGGAAGATCTCACACTTCAGGTCGCGCTGCAGCTTGTTGAGCTGGTCGTAGGTGCTCAGGATCGGCATCGCGAGGCAAAGCACGTCGTCGAACACATCGATCGGGACGATGAGGTTTTCGAACAACATCGCCTCGGGCACGCGCTTCTTGGCTTCCTCGCTGATCGCGTAACTGCTCGCCATCAAGAACGGCAGTTGGAAGTTCTCGGCGACGAGCTTCGCGAGGTCCCACTCCGTGATGTGGCCGCCCGCGACAAGCGTCTGCACAAAGGCGTCGCCGTGCTTGTCCTGGGCATAGAGCGCTTCGGTGATCACCTCGGAAGAAATGGTGTTCTTCTGCGAGATGACCTCGGCAAGCCGAACGCACGTGAGCTTTTCGAGACCCTTCACGCGCCTTGGATCGACCATCCGACTGCGCTGGCTTGAGCCCGCCATTGCATCGGCGACTCAGGCGTAGACGAACAGCGTCAGCGCAGCGTGGACGAACAGCGCGAGGCCCATGGCGAGGACGATGGACCTGTTGACGGATTCGCCAACATCGGCGCCCGAGCGCTTGGGCCCCGTGCCAAGGTGGTAGCACGTGAGCGCCACGAGGTAGCCGGACAACACGGACTTGCCGAGCGCCGTGCGCAGGTCGATGGCATCGACGTTGCGAAACCACGACTGCACGAAGCCGAGTGTCGAAGTTCCCGACACAGCCTCGGCCGCTATCCAGCCAGCGAGAGACGCGAAGGTGACGCCGACGAACGTCGCCGCCGGCAAGCCGATCGCCATGCCCCACACGAGCGGCGTCAGCAGGTAGTCGGCGGGGTCGATCCCCATGGTCCGCAGCGACGCGACTTGCTGCGTGCGCGTCATCGTGCCCAAGCGCGCTGCGGCTCCAGCGGCGACGCGCGCCGTGAAGAAGAAGGCGCACAAGAGCGGCATCAGGACCGCGACCAGCACCTTGCCCGTGCCTTGCAGGATCTCGGACTCGAACCCGCCCTCGACGGGATTGTTGCGCAACGCGAAGAACGTCGCGAGACCGCCGATCGCGGCGCTGGCGCCCGCGACGAACGGCATTGGCGCAAACGTGCACTGCGCGATCGCGCGCGCAGTCTGCCGCAGTTCGATCGGTGGCAAGCGAACGATCGACGATGCGATGGTGTGCGCGACACCACCGAACGCGAGCACCGAGCGGCGCAGTCCGTGCACGAGGTCGCTGTCGGCTGCTTCGGCTCGGCGCTTTGCGCTGTGCGCAGGTTCGTCGACGAGCTTCGCGCCTGGCTCCTGCATGCGGAGCGTCTTGCTGCTGATATCGAGCCCGATCACCGCGTCATGAAGTCCCATGAAGGAGTCGAGGTCATGCGTGATCACGACCGTCGTGCGCCCTTTGGCTGCATCGTGCGCGCGGCGCAGCAACTCGGCGATCTTGCGCGCGGCTTCTGGATCGAGCCCAGCAGTCGGCTCGTCGCAAAACAGCGCTTCTGGCTCTGCCGCCAAGACTCGCGCGACGGCAAGCCGTTTGCGCATGCCGCCCGACAGCGATGCAACGCGATCGGGGATCGGATCGAGGCCGACGTCTGCGAGCAGCGCGGGAGCAAGTCGCAACGAACGACCCGCGGCGCGCAACGCGAGTTCGACGTTCTGTCGCGGAGTCAGTTCGTCGAGCAGGCCTTCCTCTTGCAGGATCGTCGCCATGCGAGCACGCAGCGCGCGTGACGGGCCATGCGCGACGGACTCGCCGAGGCAGTCGAACGCACCCTGCGTTCTCGGCAACGGTTCGCGTGGATCACACAAGCCAGCGCACAGTCGCACGAGGCTCGACTTGCCACCGCCGCTGCCGCCAACGAGCAGGTAGAAGCCGCCGCGTGGGACCTCGAGCGATGCGTTGTCGAGCAGCAGTTCTTCGCCATCGTCGCGACGATGCGCGAGCGAGAACGAGCGCAGCGACCAGAACGGAGCGGCCATTTACGGGCGCGGCCGCAAGTCTTGGGGCACGAGAGCGAGCGAGATCGCGCGCGCAGACCGGTTCTTGCGCGGAGCCGTTTGGCCGAGCAACCCTGAGGCTTTCGCGTCTTTCACCATCGCTGCGCCGCGGCGATCTGTCAGCGCCGCATCGAGATCCATCGACGCATCCTGCGCTTCGGCGATCGCGTTGCCGTCGGCGCGCAGGCTGCGCAGCGAGTAACCACTCGGCTGATCGACATCGAATGCGATTCGGTCCAAGGGAGTGCCGCGCAAGTCGGGCGGAGCCTCGTCGAGCACGAGCGCCGCAAGGTCGACTTCTTGATCGGCGACCCACACGCGATGCGCTCGCAACACAGGGCCGTTTGGCACCGCGACCGTGATCTGCTCGCGCACGATGTCCACCGAACCGCCCCAGGTCTCGCTCGTCGTGTATGCGCCGTCGACCACGCTACGCGCCGTGACCACGACAGCACGTCCACTCGAATCAAACCAAAGCACGCCTGTGCCTTCGCCGTGCACTGCATCGTCCGCCGAGAACGTGTCGCGCTCGATCGCGTCATAGGTCACGCGCACGAGCACGATGGAGTCCGACGGCGCTGCAGATGGCGCAACCGCGCGCGAGAGCGCTTCACGTGGAACTTCAGTGGCTGCGGCATCGGGTCGCTCCGCAGTTGCTGCTGCGCGATGGCCATCGACTGCTGGAGCGCCCTTGCCAGGTTCGGTCGCATATCCGACGAACGGCGAGACGATCGCTGCAACGTCCGCGATCGTGAATCCAGACAGCAACGCGCCACTGAGATGCGGTCGCGCGATCCAGAACACGCTCGCATCGGTGACGGTGTGGCGATGCGCGTTGTCGATGCGCAACTGCGCCTCTATGTAGCGACCGTCGCTGGAGAGGCGCACGCTTCGCACATCGCCGGTTTGCGTGCCGCGGAACACAACGGGCGAACCTTCGCGCAGACCGTGGTTCTCAGGCGCCAACAGAGTCATCAGCAAGTCGCCGTGCGCGATCGGCGCAAGCGCATCGGGCTCGACGATCGCAGGCGGCCGTTCATCGCCGGCGAGCAATGCGCCGGCGAGCAGGCGCGACCCACGCTCCTTCGGCGTGAGGAACGCCACGTAGGTATCGCGCACCAGCGTGTCGAGGCCGGACGCGCCGGCGGCGATGCCGCCAAATCGCGGCGACACGATCCAGAACGCTGAGTTGACGCACGCATGTTCCGCGCCGCTGTCGGCGAGCGTCAGATCGACGACCGCCTTGCCGCCATCTGCGGCGACTTGCACAGCGCGCACATTGCCGACGCGCACGCCGCGATAGCGCACGTCGGCTCCGGCCCGCAGCCCGCGCGCGTCGCGGAACTCGACGCGCAGCGGCATGCCGCGCTGGTCCTGCGCGGAGGAGAGCACGTTCCACAGCATGGACGCGCCAAGGATCGCCAACACCAACGTGACGATGCCGATCAGATAGCGAGAGCGATGCATAGGAAGCGGAGATCGGCGCCGCATTCCAGCGCAACCGCCGCCGCGCCGCCGCGGCGGTGCGCAGCGATCAGATGTCGATGTTGGTCGCTTCGATCGCGTGCTTCTCGATGAACGCGCGACGCGGCTCGACCTCAGGGCCCATCAAGACCGTGAACATCTTGTCGGCCTCGAGGATGTCGTTGACCGTGACGCGCTTCAGGGTGCGGCGCTCGGGATCCATCGTCGACTCGAAGAGCTGCGACGGATTCATCTCGCCGAGACCTTTGTATCGCTGCGGCGGCTCGACCTCGCGTTCGCAGAGTTGCGTGATCGCGCGCGCTGCTTCGCCGAGGTCGTCGAAGGCGTCGGGCGACCCATTGCCGCTCTTGACCTCCCACTTGCCGGCTCCGCGTTGCAGCATGTGTGGCTGGATGCCGAACGTCGCGATGCGACGCAGCAGGTTCTGCATCTCGAGGCCGATGTGCAGCGCGTAGACCTCGATGTCCGCTTCTTCGCGACGGCATTGCGACTCGGGGCCGTTGTAGGACTTCAGCTCGCGGCCGAGCGACGTCTTCAACTTCTCCAGCTCTGCTTCGAGTTGTGCCTGCGTGTCGAAGAACGCGCCCTTGCCGCCGCGCACGACATAGAACGACGGCAGCGTGAAATCCGGCACGGTCGCCGACGCGACGTATTCGCGCACCGGCACCGTTCCTTCCGCCGACAAGCGATTCTCGCACGCATAGATGCGATGCAGCGCTTCGATCAGGTTGCGAAGCTCCTTGCCTGACCAGCTCTTGCCGTCCTTCATCGTGAGCTTCGTCTCACCGAGACCGAGTTCGGCCATGATCTCGATCTTCTCGTCTTCGGTGACCGCGTAACGCTCGGTCTTGCCCTTCTTGATGCGATAGAGCGGCGGCTGCGCGACGAACACGTGCCCGCGCGCGACCAGCTCCGGCATCTTGCGATAGAAGAGCGTCAGCAGCAGCGTGCGGATGTGGCTGCCGTCGACGTCTGCGTCGGTCATGATGATGACCTTGCCGTAGCGCAGCTTCTCGGTCTCGAACTCCTCGGTGAGGAAGCCGGTGCCGATGGCGCTGACGATCGTCTGGATTTCTTCGTGGTCGAGGATGCTGTCGACCGCGGCCTTCTCGACGTTGAGGATCTTGCCACGCAGCGGAAGGATCGCTTGGTGCGGCATGCGGCCTTGCCGCGCCGTGCCACCTGCAGAGTCACCTTCGACGAGGAACAGTTCGGCGTCTTCGCGCGGCGTTCCCTTCTGGCAGTCAGCAAGCTTGGCGGGGAGACCACCGCTCTCGAGGGCCGACTTGCGGCGCACGAGATCGCGCGCCTTGCGGGCAGCTTCGCGCGCGCGCAGCGCGTCGAGAGCCTTGCCGTAGATCGTCCTCGCGATGCCAGGCGTCTCTTCGAAGATCGTGCGCAGGCCTTCGCCCACCACCGCCTCGACGATCGACTGCGCTTCGCGATTGCCGAGCTTGATCTTGGTCTGGCTCTCGAACTGCGGGTCGGGGACCTTGACCGACAACACCGCGGTCATGCCTTCCTTGAAGTCCTCGCCGGCAGGAACGGGGTCCTTGTCCTTCAGGACCTTCTCGGTGCGCGCCCAGTTGTTGAGCGCACGCGTCAACGCGGTGCGGAAACCGACGAGGTGTGTGCCACCCTCGATCGTGTTGATGTTGTTGACGAACGTGAAGACGTTCTCGTGGTAGCCGTCGTTGTATTGGAGCGCGAGTTCGACCTCGTATTCCTTGTCCGGGTCTGCCTCGGTCGGCATCCGACGGCTGATGTAGACGACGTCCTTGTGCAGCACGCCCTTGTCGCGGTTGAGGTCCGCGACGAAGTCCTTGAGGCCCTCGGGGAACTGATACTCCTCGCTCGTGTCTGTGCGCTCGTCGACGAGGCTGATGCGCAGATTCGTGGAACCCATCAGGTAGGCAAGTTCGCGCAGACGACGCTTCAGCACGTCGTAGTTGAACTCCGTCGATTCCATGATCGAAGCGTCAGCCTTGAAGCGCACCATCGTGCCGGTGCTCTCGCTGGTGCCGATGATCTGGAGCTCGCTGGTCTTGCTGCCCTTGCTGTAGGTCTGTCGATAGACCTTGCCGTCGCGCTGCACTTCGACGTCGAACACATCCGCGAGCGCGTTGACGCACGAGATGCCGACGCCGTGCAAGCCGCCCGAGACCTTGTAGCTCGACTTGTCGAACTTGCCGCCCGAGTGGAGCTTGGTCAGGATCACTTCGAGCGCCGGCACGCCGCTCTCGTGCATGTCGACCGGGATGCCGCGACCGTTGTCGCGCACCGACAAGGAACCATCCTTGTGCACGCGCACATCGATGCGGTTCGCCTTGCCCGCGAGCGCTTCGTCGACCGAGTTGTCGACGACTTCCCACACGAGATGGTGCAGGCCCTTGGGCCCGGTATCGCCGATGTACATCGCAGGACGCGTGCGCACTGCATCGAGCCCTTCGAGGACCTTGATGGAGCTGGCGTCGTAGCGTTGTTCTGGCAACTGGTTCGTTTCAGACATGTCCGGTTCCTCCGAGGCGGAACTGCAAGTTTGCGACCTGCTTGTTCGGCGATGCCTCGTTGATGCGCTTTCGAATCTCTTCGCGTCGGAAGCCCGACAGCTCCGCGAACAGCGGGGCCGACGAGACTTCCAGGGTGAGTTTGCCGTCGCGGAACCCCATCACCTGCACGCTGTTCCGTTGGTGCTCAGGCAGGATGGAGTCCAGCGCCTGATCGAAGACGTCGCGCGACTTCTTCTGGCCGACTTCGCGCACGATCGCGCGCAGGAAGTCGCTGGCCTTCTGGGGTTCGTATCCCATTCGCGGTGGTGTCTTCGATCGAGTGCTCGCCGCGCGTGGCAGCGAGCTCTGGTTACAGATCAGGTGCCGCTGATCGGCATCACGACGTAGGTGAACGACTCGCCGAGCGTGAGCTTGGCCGGCATCGAGTCGTCCGACATGTCGAGGCGCACGGTGTCGAGATCGCACACGCGCAACGCTTCGAGGATGTAGTCGGGATTGAAGTTGATCGATCCGCCAGCGCCCTTGCACGCGACGTCCATCGTGACGTCGGCGCGACCGCGCGTGCTGTTCTCGGCGGACAGGCGAAGCAGGCTGTCCTGCACCTCGAAGCGCACGCTGCGCAGGTCGTCGGCGCACAAGATCGCCGCCTTGCGCAGGTTGCTCTCGAGCAGCGAGCGGCTGAGTTCGACCGTGGTGTCC
>CAIYFF010000067.1 GCA_903925435.1 uncultured Planctomycetota bacterium
GCACTGGATCGAGTAGAAGTTGATGACCGTGACCTTGCCCATGAGGTCCTTGGCCTTTTGCTCCTGGCCATCGATGTCGCGCAGGGACAGTTCGCCGTCGATGCGCTGGCCGAGTTCGAGCGTCTTCGGTGCGGGCTTTTCCGTCGCGGGCTTGGCCTCGGCCTTCGGTGTCTGTGCGGGATCTTGCGGCGGGGCGTCTTGCGCAAAACCTGCTGCTGAAAGCGCTAGGAACGAGAGCGGGGCGAGGAGTGCGTGCATTGGCGGTTTGTCCGATGGCAAGAGGCGCACCAATGCATACTCGGCGGCTTGCCCACGGGAACGACCCGGACTGATGGGGCGCGCGGCGGCGGCGGCCTGCAGCTCCAAAACCGCCGAGTTTCTGCGTTAGGTTTGGCCGCTTCGGGGCAAGTAGCTCTGTCCGAGGACTCGCCGTGCTGCGCTCGAACTCACTCGCTCGCGACACGGTCTCTTGGACAGCTTCGCTTCGACTCAGCAGCCCTCGGGAGAACGGATGCTGGATTGCGGTGCGGCTAGGAGTCGTCGGCAACGTCGACTCCGCGGACAATGCGGGGGCATGGTCCGTAGGGATGGCGGCTCCGGCGTTTATTGCCGGGGCCGCAAGCCCGCCTTCCACAACGGTTCAGCGTCGAGGCGCACCAGGTTGCCGTCGAGGCGCCGCCGTCACAGCACGCGCCGGATCGAGCGGACCAGCGCTTTGGCCGACCCGAGCCCTGACGCCATCGTCCAGCGGTCCTTGGGGTCGTTGCCGAGGATGAGCCCCGCGGAGTGGTTGCTCCGGACTGCATCGACCTCGGGGTCTGGGTCGTAGGCGCCGAGTGCGCGCCGCACCTTCTCGACGTCTTCCTTGGATCCTGTGAGCAGCGTCCAGCCGGGGCCCATCCCGTTGGTCTCGGCGTAGGCGGCCAGATCCTCTGCCGTGTCCCGCTCATCGAGTGAGATCGACACGAAGAAGACGTCCTTGCCGAGTTGGTCGCCAAGCATCGTCTGGGCCTCGACGAGGGCTGCCGTGGCTGCCGGGCACACCCCGTCGCACTGCGTGTACATGAACTGGATCACGACGCAGCGACCCTGGACGACGTCGTCGTAGAGGCTCACGACGCGCCCGTGCTGATCGGTCATCGCGACGTTGGGAATGCCGCGCGCGTTGGTGCCGGTTGCACGGCTCGCAGCGGCAGCATTGTCGCCGCACGCGGCGAAGAGGCCGGCGGCGGCGAGCGCAGCAGCGAGGAATCGAACTCGATGCAGCACAGGTCAGACTACGTCGAAGCAGGTCATCATGTAGGCGTCCTCGTGCTCGGTGGTGTGACAGTGCAGCACCCACCGGCCCGAGTAGTCGCGGAACTTGACGAACACTTCGACTTCGTCATTCGGGCCGAGGATCACCGTGTCGGTGCGCGCGTTGCCATCTCGTTCGAGCGGGCCCGGGACGCGGCCATTGCGGCGCAGCACGCGCATGAACTCGAGGTGCACGTGGATGGGATGCCACCAGCCGCCGCTGCTGTTGCGCAGGGTCCAGACCTCGCCTTTGTCGCGTTGCACCGTGAACAACGGGTGCTCGAGGTCCACGGATTCGCCGTTGATGACCCACACGCCGTTGCTGCGGCCAAAGCGCAGTTCGCGCCGCGTCGCGGTCGCGATCTCAGCGGCCGAGATGGGCGCGAAGGGCCGAAGCGTGTCAGGCACCTGGCTCGCATCCGGAGCAGGCTGTCCGACGACGAACTTCAGGTAGCGATCGCCGCGCGGCTTGAACACAGGCCGGTCGAAGGTGCCCTTCGGACCGCGACCATCCGGATGGTCGATGCGGCTTTCGAGGTAGAGGACGGTCCCCGGCGCGAATCGCGAGAAGTCGACCACGATGTCGAAGCGCTTGGCTGGCGACATGTAGAGGAACGACTGGCCGCGGAGCGTCTGCGAGAGGAGTCCGCCTTCCGTCGCGATGACGTCGAAGGCCACTGCCTGGCCCGCTTCCGTGCGCAGCTCCGCGCCGAGGAATCGCGCGTTGCAGCCGTTCAACAGTCGGAAGCGATACTTGCGCGCGCGCACTTCGCAGAACGGTTGCACGGCGCCGTTGACCAAGAAGAGGTCGCCGAGGAAGCCGTTGTGGTCGAGAGGGTCGTACCACAGCTGCCCCTGTGCATCGACTCGGCGGTCCTGCAGCACGAGTGGCACGTCGTAATCGCCGCTCGGCAAACGAAGACCGGTCGTCTCGTCGCCGGTGTCCACCTCATCGAAGAACAAGAACGAGCCCGCGAGTCCGCGGTAGACGTTCTGCGCGGTGTAGTCGAGGACGTGGTCGTGGTACCACATCGTCGCCGGGCGATCGTGATCGTCCACAGGCCCATCGATGCAGCCCGGATCGAGCCCAGGCAAGCAGTAGTCGTAGTGCTCGCCAGGATGCGTGACTGCGCTGTAGCCGGGGATGTTCTCGGGGAACCCGTCGCTCGACGCCGGAAGGTGAGCACCGTGCCAGTGCACGACCGTCTCCGTGACGCCGAATCCCACATGGTTGCGCGGTAGGTCGTTGTGGTAGCGCAGCACGATCGGACAGTTCGAGCGCTGCACGATCGTCGGGCCGAGCATGAGCGAGGTGCTCGCGACGTTGAGATCGCGATAGCCCCAGACTCGCGTCGGCGGCAGTTCTGGGTGCAGTTGCACGCTGCGCTGCTCGGCGACGATCTCTAAGTAGGTGACCGGTCCCACTACTTGTCGCGGCAGTTCCGCAGTGTTCGCGAAAGCCGGGCGCGGCGTCGCGACCGCAGGGATCGGCATTGGCGCAACGAAGGGGGTGAGCCGCGGACTCGACGGCGGATCTGCAAAACGCAGGTTCGCGGCGGAGATGTTTGGGAGAAGGGGCGTCGCGCCGGCACAGAGGCCAAGGCGAAGGAACTCGCGGCGATGGAACATGGATAGCGATAAGCCCTGTGGTGCTGGGCCGTGCCGACTGGCGAGCCAGTCGCGGGAGAGCTAAGTGCGTGGCGCCACGAGTGGGGGGACTCGCGCGCATACGCACATCGGCCGACTTCGGTAGATCGCTACCCTCAGATGCGATCGAGTTCTTGGGAAGCCCCGCAGTGCAAGACGATCGCCCCATGCAGTTGCGGTGGTCCGTGTCGAAGGTCGCGTCAACTTCACTGGCTGTGCCTCGGTTGCGCTCCAGCGGTTGCGTTGACTCGGCCCCGAGCGTCGCAGATACCAAATGGTCATGCGTATGCGATCTCCTTGGGCTCGGCTCGGCATCTTGGTTTGGTTTGCCTGTGTTGCTTCGGCGCAAAACGATCTCGCCAAGGTCGTCGCTTCGTCTGCGCTCGAGAGTGTTGTGGCACGTCTTGGGCAAGCGGTGCCCGATGCGGAGCGCTCCTCGCTCGGCGAGGAGTGGCTTCGCAAGCAAGTCGAACTTGCGTGCGCAACCCGCGCGCGCGTTGCGTGGGGCGCATCGATTGGCGACGAGTTGTTCGATGCCTTCGTGTTGCCTTACGCGCAGGCCAACGAGCCGCGCGAGGATTGGCGAACGGACTTCACCGCGCGCTTCCTGCCCAAGGTCTTGGACTGCAAGACTCCCGGCGAAGCGGCGCTGCGCCTCAATGCGACGATCTTCGGCGAACTCGGCGTGCACTACTCCACGCAGCGCAAGCGCGCGTGCCAATCGCCGAGCGAGTCCATCGAACAAGGCAAAGCCTCGTGCACCGGGCTCTCGATCCTGCTCGCGGACGCGTGCCGTGCGTGCTGCATCCCGGCGCGGCTCGTGTCGGTGAAGTGGCCGCACAAGCAAGGCAACCACACATGGGTCGAGGTTTGGGATGGCGCCGACTGGCGCTTCCTGGGCGCTGACGAGCCAGATCCTGCGGGTTTCGATCGCGCATGGTTTGTCGGTGACGCGGCGCAATGCGAAGGCGCGGACGAGGCGCACCGAATCTGGGCAGTGTCCTTCGCGCCTACGGGGAAGACGTTCGAACTTGGTTGGGCTCCCTCAGTGCGCGCTCACGGGATCGACGTGACGCAGCGTTACGCGAAGAAGGCCGACTCGGCGCAAGATCCCGCGCAAGGCGCCGCTGACTCGGCTTTGGCGACGCAACTCGATCGCTTCTTCGCGGCAGACGAAGCGACGCGCGCTGCCTTCGAGTTTGATCGCAACCTCGATGCGGAATTGCGCACGAAGGACGGCGATGCGCGATTGCGCAAGCTCGCGTTCGATGCGATGCGGCGCGCGCCACACGCGGAGTTGCGCGAGGACTTTGCCAAGGACCGCGTGCGTGCTGGCGACAAGGAGAGTCCCTTCACCAAGAAGCAGGTCGGGGATCGCGGCAAGAACGGCTTTGGCCTCGTCATCGCGATGCACGGCGGCGGCGGCGTGCCGAAGGAGTTCAACGACAGTCAGTGGAAGCACATGCAGATCTACTACAAGGACCACCCGGAAGCGGGCGGCTACTGGTACTGCGCTCTGCGTGCGCCGACTGACGAGTGGAACGGCTTCTACACCGATTACTTCTACCCGCTGCTCGAACGCCTGATCCTGCAGTTCGTCGTGTGCGCCGATGTCGATCCCGACAAGGTCGTGGCGATCGGCTACAGCCACGGCGGCTACGGCGCGTTCGCGGTCGGCCCCAAGTTGCCGCATCGCTTCGCCGCGGTGCACGCGAGCGCATCTGCGCCATCCGATGGCCAGACGGTCGCGACGGGGCTGCACACGCTCGCGTTCTCGTTCATGGTTGGCGGCAAGGACACGATGTATGGGCGTCGCGACCGCTGCGTCGCATTCGACGAGACGCTCGCCAAGCTGCGCGGGGAACACGCGGGGCTCTACCAGCAGGCCTCGTTCACGTTGGTGGAGAAGAACGGCCACACCGGCTTGCCGGATCGCGACTTGCTCGAGCGCTTGGTGCCGTTGGTGCGAAGGCCGTTGCCGACAACTGTGCTGTGGGATCCCACGGACGGCGTCGTGCGCGATCACTACTGGCTGCGCAACGAGAGCCCTGCCGGCGGTCAACGACTCGAGGCGCGGCTCGGCGGCAACGAACTGCGCATCGCCATCAAGGAC
>CAIYFF010000068.1 GCA_903925435.1 uncultured Planctomycetota bacterium
CCTTCGCAATCCGCGGCCAGCGCCAACAGATTGCGGTCGTCGTAGCCGACGAGACGGGCGGACCGGAACTCGCGGTCCGCGATCTGCGCGAAGCCCGCGATGCGCAGCTTGTGCTCTGCGCCCGCGTCGACCAGCAGCGCATCGAGCCGTTCGATCCATGCGGCGCGAGTCTCGGAATCCAGAGTGGGATCGCGCTGCGTTTGCGCCGAGGCCTCGTCGTAGCTGCCCGTGGCCTGGACCAGGTATGGCAATCGCTCCTCCCACAGTTTGCCGGCGATGGACTCGAGCACGACCTTGTGCCCGCCTTCTGGCAACTCGCTGCGGATGCCATCCACGCGAACCACGCCGCCGTAGAACTCCAACGTGCCACGCCGCGTCGCTCGATCGAGTAGCACGAGCATGCGCGACGCGACTACGAGTTCGGTGCGCCCCGTGGCGCGATCGATCGTCAAGAATTCGACGTCGCGGAGTTCGCGCTCATCCAACGCTGCAGCGCGCAACAACTGCATCCCTTCGAACCCGTCTGCGCGCAGACAGTCGCGCAACGCGAGGATGCAGCGTTGCACGCCAAACGGCGGCGGGTTGATCACGAGCGCCGAGGCAGCGGCAGCAGCGACCGCAGACTGCTCGCGACGAGCGCCCTCCGCAACCAGCGCTTCGCCGATCGCTTGAGCCCACGACAGCGACGCATCGAGTTCACGTTCGAGTCGCGCGGTATCTGCCTTCCACCGCTCCAACTCGCGTCGCGCCTCGTTGCCTTGCTCGATCGCGGTTGCGGCATTTGCGCGCGCAGCACGCAGTTCGAGTTCCAGCAGACCAGCCTCCTCTGCGGAGTGGAACGACTGGACGAGCGATGCGCCGACGATCGCGATGGAGACTACAAGCAGCGGAAGTCGAAGGCGCATCACCGAGAGTTCTGAGACGAGGCAGGCGACGCAGTCTTCCGCAGGAGCCGCAGCATCACCTCGGCGAGGCGATGCTGCCGGCGACTCACTTCCATTCCTTGTTCTTGTTCTTGTTGTGCCACTCGTTCCACTCCGGGAACTCGTGGAAGGTCTGGCCGGTGAGCCGACGCATCGCGTCGTTCCACTTGCCCGAGATCACCGAGAGTCGCTTCTGCATGTTCTGCGCCTCGATGTCCGCGGGATCGATCTGCCGCGAACGACTGTCGATCTCGCCGTAGCGGATCAGCAAGCCGCTCACGATCTCCTTCTTGATCTCCTGCTTGCTGTCCTCGTAGTTGCCGAGCGCTTCGCCAGCGGCTGCTTCGAGTTGGGCCTCGGGATCGCGGCGCGCGATCTCGATCAAGAACTTCACCTTCGTCTCGTCCTTCGTCTTGCCGAGCGCCTTCAGCAACTCGCAGCGCAACGGGATCCACTCTTCCTTCTTCGGGAACCGCTTGTCCTCGTAGACCGACTTGATGGCGTCGGCGGAGTCGACTCCGAGTTGGCCGAGCGCAACGGCTGCTGCCGTGTAGAGCTGCGCCTTGTCGCTCGGCCGCAGCTTGCCCTTCAGCATCACATTCTCGATGCCCTTGACGACCGACTTCTTGTCCTTGTCGCCGAGCCCGGCTTGCCACTTCTGGACCAGCACGGTGATCACGTCGAAGCCCTCGCCGTCGCGTGCGAACTTCTTGTCGTCGACGATGTCCTTGAGTTGGTTCAGCTTGTCCGCGACTTCCTTGTCGGGCTTGATCTCCGCGGCGGGCGCGGGCGCGGGAACTGGCTTGTCTCCTTGCGCGCTCAGCGGCGACAGCAAGGCAAAGGTCAGCAAGAACGTCAGCGAGGCGGTTGCCATCATGAGAGTCTCCAGCAGTGGCCGGACTTGTTCCGGCGCGGGGTATTGTCGGCCCAGCAGCGGTTTCCGACAAATACCGTTCCAGCAACCTCGCGGCGAAGTTCTCTAGCGAGACGCCGGGCGCTCGAACGGACGTGGCCCTCGGACCACGCGCGTCACGGCAATTCCGCCAGCAGCCGATTTGCGGCGCGACGCACGACCGCCTCGTCGAGGCGATGCCA
>CAIYFF010000069.1 GCA_903925435.1 uncultured Planctomycetota bacterium
CTCCAACTCGTAGACGGCGCGGATCGACGCCCGGTCACGACGCAGCGCACGGACGGCGTCATATGGGGCAGTGGCTGGCACGAGTTGCGCGTGCGGCGCACGGGGACGCGGGTCGAGGTCTGGTTTGACGGCGGGGACCCCGTGCTCGTCGGCGAGGCGCCGGCATGGCGGGGCAGGGTTGGGTTCGGCTCGTTCGACGATCAGGGTCGCTTCCGCAACTTGCGGATTGAGAACGGGTAGCGAGCGAGCAGTCGCTCCAAGCGGTCTCGCACCCCAGTTCGTCCACTGACCGTGGCATCTCGCCATGCCGTATGCGCACGAGGGCGAAGGTCACTGTTCGGGCGCAGCTTTTTTGAAGAAAAGGCAGGTTACCGCCGTCTTCGGCCACAGACGCCGCCTCGCCCGCAGCCTGCCCCGGTTGTTGGCCTCATGCAGAGGCGCGACACTCTCGCCCCTCCTCTCACGAACCGAGACCCTCCATGCAATTTCAAACCGCACGTCTGACCCATTGGCTCGCCGCATTGGCTTGCTTGTGTGTCTCTGTCGTCGCGCAATCGAAGATCAAGCTCGACAAGCCGCAGAAGATCAAAGACTGGGGCTACGGCATCCGGACGCTGGAGGGCTGGGATGCGATCGCGATCAAGCCGGAGGAGCGCTTCGTGGTGGGCCACTGGAAGCTCAACACCGACGACATGAAGAAGCGCGGCCTCTACGAGGAGTATCAGGCCGGCTCCTACTGCGACCTCAGCATCCTCCGCATCTCCAACGTCACGGTGACGGGCAAGCCCAAGACGGAGGAGGAGCTCAAGAAGGAAGCGGAGCTCAAGAAGAAGCTCGAGATCAGCCCGGAGCTCGAGAAATTGCTCAACCCGAAGAGCTTCGACGAGCTGCTCTCGGCGATGCACAAGGACTCGGACAAGCGCTGGGTCCGCAAGCCGTTCAAGGCAGGCAAGCTCGAAGGCGAGTTGATCGAGTTCGGCGCGGACGCCGAGGCGCACACGATCGCCTACTTCAAGCACAACGGCATTGAGTGGGCCGCGTGGTATCAGGCGTTCGAAGAATCCAATCGCAAGACCTATCGCGATTGGTACCTGAAGAGCCTCGAGACGTTTGAGTTGTTCGAGCCGACCAACTCGGACGTCATCGCGATGGCGCGCAAGGATCCCAACAAGCTGAAGGGCGAGGAGAAGCGCGAGGCGCTCAAGTCGAGCATCGCAGGAACGCCCGGCTGGTATGCGATCGACGCGAAGCACTACGTCTTCCTGACCAACAGCACCAACAAGGCGTTCTTGCAGCAGATCGCCAAGGACCTCGAGATCGTCCGCGAGAAGATCTACGTGAAGATGTTCCCGCCGCGGAATGAGGAGGAGCCGATCTCCCCCGTGCGCGTGCTCGACACGGAGTCGGAGTACTACAAGTATGGCGGCCCGCGCGGCTCTGCTGGTTACTTCAACCCGCGCAGCGGCGAACTGGTGCTGTTCACCAAGTTCGAGGACGTCACCAAGACCAACTCGATGGCCTACTGCCGCTCCGTGATGTTCCACGAAGCGTTCCATCAGTACATCCACTTCGCGGTCGGCGACGTGTCGCCGCACTCGTGGTTCAACGAAGGGCACGGCGACTACTTCGCCGGCATGACGGTCAAGGGCGGCGTCATCAAGTTCGAGCCGTTCGACTGGCGCGTCGACTACCTCAAGTCGCACATCCGCGAGAAGAAGGACCTGATCCCGTTGCGCACGCTGCTGCGCTTGCCGCAGCGCGAGTACTACACCAACGCGGGCCTCAAGTACTCGCAGGGCTGGGCGCTGATCTACTACCTGCGCCAAGTCAGCAAGGACGCGGCGGCGAAGGCGTCGCTCGATGGCTACTTCAAGTTCGTCGCGGACAACATCGAAGCGTTCCGCGCGAAGAAGAAGGAAGGCGAGGGCTCGGACACTGGCGGCGAGTCGGTTCCGGGCATCCCGGGCATCGAGATCCCGGACTTCGAGGACGCGAAGAAGGTCGAAGAGATCCTCTCGCAAGCGGTCGACACTGCCTTCAAGGGCATCGACCTCGAAGCGCTCGACAAGGACTTCCGCGCCTGGGTCGAGAAGCTCTGAGTTGACGCACTGCGCGGCTCCTGCGAGCCGCCGGCGTCACTCCGCCGCGCGCTTGGGAGTCCCGACGAGGACTCGCGCGCGGCCCTGCATCGGCAGCTCGTCTTCAACGACCTCCATGCCGAGTTCGCGGCCAAGCTCCGCGAGGTGCCGCATCCACGGCTTGTAAGGCATGCCGTTGTCGGAGCAGCACGGCACGATCGCGAACGTGCGCCCGTGCCTTGCCGCATACTCGACGATGATGCGCGTTGCGCCATCGGGGTGCATGCCGACGAGCGCGTCGCACTCGCAGGGCTCGTCGAGGGTGAACAAGCGCTGCGCGTAGCGGACGTCTGCGTGCTTCCAACGTTTGTCGAACGTCAGCACGTCGAGCCCGCGCGCAGTCAGCGCCTCGTTGAGCTTGCCCATGCCGCCTGCGATGTCGAACACGCGC
>CAIYFF010000070.1 GCA_903925435.1 uncultured Planctomycetota bacterium
ACCTTCAGCAGCCTGACCTTTGGCCTCGCAAGCCGCGCCGTCGGCGCCGCGCCGGTCAACCAGTTCCGGTTGCTCGCGGCGGTTCCGGTGATGTTGCTGGTGCACGCGTTGACCGTCGGCGGCGTGTGGCCTTCTAGCCTGTCGTCGCATCGGATGTGGACGCTCGCGGTGTCTGGCGTGATGGGGCTCGCGATCGGCGACCTCGGCTACTTCTACGCGCTGTCGCTCGTCGGTCCGCGGTTGTCCTCGGTCGTGCATGCATCGTGGCCCGCGATGGCGATGCTGATGGTCTGGGGCATGTATGGCGAGACACCGGGACAGCGCCAGGTGCTCGGGCTCGCGCTCACCACGTTGGGCGTCGTTCTCGTGCTGTTGCGATCGCGCGATGGATCGTCGTGGCGCCCCGACCTCACCCAACGTCAGCGCATGCTTGGCATCCTCGGCGCCTTCGTCGCTGCGTTTGGGCAGGGATTCGGCATGACGCTGTCGCGCTCTGCGATGGCATCGGGGCCGGACCTGCCGGACGGTCTGCCGCCGCTGTCGGCGACGGTGGTGCGCCTCGTCGCGGGCACCGCGGCTGCGATCGCGATTGCCGCGATGCAGCGGCAACCGTTCGTGTTCTTGGCGCTGCGCCAAGGCGGCGCGCCGCTGCGCAACACGCTGATCGGCACGTTCTTCGGGCCCGTGGTGGGCATCTGGCTCTCGATGTATGCGACGCGCCACGCTGTTCATGCGGGCACGGCGGCGGCGCTGATGTCGCTCACGCCGCTGTTCTTGTTGCCAGTGTCGTGGATCGCGTATCGCGCTCGCGTCAACGGACTCGCGGCGCTCGGCACCGCGCTCGCGGTCGCGGGCGCGATCGTGCTCGTCAGCGGCTAGCTCGCGCGTCAGAGCAACGTCGCGAGGCACGCATCGAGGCGCGCGGTCGTGTGGTCGCCCATGTGGCCGATGCGGAACGTCTTGCCCTTCAAGTCGCCGTAGCCCTGGTCGATCTTGTAGCCCGCCTGGCTTGCGCGTTCGGCCATCGCCTTCACGTCGCGGCCTGAAGCGAAGAAGCAACTCACCGTCGGCGAGCGCGCAGCTTCGTCCTTCACGAATGGCTCGATCGCGTGGGCCGCTGCCCAACGCTGCATGGTGTCGCGCATCTGCAGATGGCGGGCAAAGCGCGTGGCGAGCGTCTCCTTCTCGATGCGGCGCAGTTGGTGCTGCAGCGCCAACACGAGCGGCACGCATGGCGTCGCGAGCGGCTTGCCGGCGACCGTCTCGGGCACTGCGCGCACGAAGTCGAACAAGAAGCCACGGTCGGGAACTTGGGCCGCGGCCGCCATCGCGCGCTCGGACAAGGCGAACACGGTGAGTCCTGGCGGCAGCGCCAGGCACTTCTGCGTGCCGGCAAATGCGAGGTCGATGCCCCAGTCGTCGAACGGCAGGTTCGCGCCTGCGAGCGACGTGACGGCATCGACGCAGACGAGCGCTTGTGGCGCGTGCTCGCGCACGACGGCGGCGAGTTCGCGCAGCGGTTGCAGCACGCCCGTCGAGGTCTCGTTGTGCGTGATCATCACGGCATGGGGCTGCGGGCCCGCAGCAAGCCGCGCGCGCAACGCATCGGCGCTGTGCGCTGTGCCCCAAGCCGCCGTCAGCGACTCGGGCTTGCGGCCGCAGTAGCCCGAGATCTTGGCCCAGCGCTCGGAGAACGCGCCGCCGGCGAGATGCAGCGTCAGTCCGCCGTGGGGGACGAGGTTGCGGATCGCGGCCTCCATCAGCGCCGTGGCGGGGCAGGTCTCGAACGCGGCATGCGCCTTCGTTTGGAACAGCCCCTTCAGACGTGCGCACACATCCTGCGTCGCCGCGACAAAACCCGCCGAACGATGGCCGACGAGCGGCGTCGACATGATCTCGCGAAGCTCGAGGTCGACTTCGGTTGGTCCGGGAAGGAACAGCATGGGATGGTCGGCCATGGCGATTCAGTTGTCGGCGTATGCGCGCCGCAGCAGCGAGGAGAAACGAGGGTCGCGCGCGAGTCGCTCGCGTTCCTCGTCGGTAAGCACGAAGGACAGCACTGGCGCGAGCGAAGGCGTCTCGAACCACGCCTCTGCGCGCTGCTTGACGACGGGTCGGATCGCGACGCCGCCAAAACCCAGGAACAGGTCCGCTGCAACGCCTTGGGTTTCGAGATCGGTCGCGCCGTCGCCGACGAACGCGAGCGGGCGCAGCGACGGTGCAAACGATCGCAGCAACGTGACCTTGCCGCCGTTCTTCCACAGCGGGCATGCGCGGTCGAAGTCGACGTAGTTGCCATCCGCGTCGAAGCGGATCGGCACCGCGTGCACATCGGCGTCCTGGATGCCGAGCCGATGCGCGAGCGCGCGGACTGGCCCATAGAGGCCGCCGCTGATGACGCCGACGCGCTTGCCGAGCGACTGCAACGCGGCGACCACGAGGTCTGCGTCCTTCGTCATGCGCTGCGCATAGCGATCGCCGATCTCGGCGAGTTGGCTCGCGGTCGGCGCGATCTTGGCGAGGCGCGTCTCGTAGACCTCGGCGAGCGGGATGGCGCCTTCCATCGCGCGCTGCGTCAGTTCCAGCAGGTCGCGCTTCACAGCCTCGGGCAACGTGGCCATCAGTTCATCGATGCCCTCGATCGCGGACAGCGTCGAGTCGCAATCGAACCAAACCGATGCGAATGGCGGGCGCGTTCCCATCGTCACAGTCGGTTCAGCGCACCAAGGCTGCGCTGCGGATCGGCGCGAGCGCGCGGATCGAGCCCAGTTGCGCTGCGTCGAGCGCGCGGTCGAGGTTGCAGATCGCCATCGCCGGCTTACCGTCTTCGTCGCTTTGCCCGATCTGCATGCGCGTGATGTTGATCGAGGCTTCGCCGAGCAGCGTGCCGAGCTTGCCGACGACGCCGGGTTGGTCGTCGTGGAACGTGACGAGCAGCGGCGCCTCGGGGATCGCGTCGAGCACGTAGCCGTCCAGCTCGACCATGCGGCCGTGGCGATTGCCGAACACTGCGCCCGTGGCGCTGTGGCGGACTTCGCCGATCACGGCCTCGACGCGGATCAGGTTGACGAAGTCGCGCTTCATCGTCGC